>CBDVEP010000051.1:0-18843 GCA_965373035.1 uncultured bacterium | reverse complement strand
TGACCACAAGCTTACAGATGACGAAGCATCTAAATTGAGGTATATTATGAATAATAGTGATAATATTTATTATGAATATTTAAGTTTATTAAAAAAATTTCAATATTATAAAATCGAATACATTCTTCATAAAAAATTTCCTTTTTTATTTGAAAATAATAATAAGGAATTCATAAAAAAAGAAACATATTTAAAAGCACAATTAAACTATGAACACTTTGAAACAGTCCATAAAGCAATTCTCGACAGATTTTATCTTTTGAGAATAAAAAAACGAACTTCCTCATTTGAATTCCAGCTTATTATGCTTCTTTTTTTTAATATTGAAGATTTAAAATTTAATGCTTTAATAAAAAAAATTAAAGACCCTGATAAAATGCCCTTATCTGAAGATGATTATTATGAAATAAATTTAAATGAAGCTTTAGAGTTGTTAATCCTGGATGAAAAAGAAAAATTTATTGTAAGAAAAGAATTTTTATTATATTCCTACCTGTTAGAACATAAAATCATCAGCTTTACTTTTTCTGAAAATATTTCTGATAACCCTCTTATTTTTAATGAAAACTTAGGATTAAGCATGCAGATTATTAATAAATTTATGAACATAAATTCAAAACAAAGAGAAAACAGACATACATTACCTTATTATAATAGATTAAAAATCGGTGATGAGGGTTTTTAAAAATTACTGAAGCTTTTTTAAATTTTCTTCAAGTATGCCAAGATGTAAATCAATAGTATATTTATAATCCCAATCAACTTCTTTATCTTTGTTATTTATAAGATATAATTCATCTTCCAGATAATCCAAAGAAATTCTTACTTTAAATTTATTACACTGCTCTGCATATCTTTTAACATACACCCAGTATTCTTTTGCTTTTTTATAATAATACTTAGCATAATTCAAGCTTTTAATTAAATCTTTTTTAAAAGGCATATTAAAATAATAAATATTTTTTTTATCATACAATGACCCCAGAGTTAAATAATTTTTCATAATTTTTATATAAATATCCATTTTTAAAAGCAGCTTATATTTCTGCCCCTCTTCTTTTGTTTTTAATAAACACAAAGCTTTTGAAGGATGTCTGAAAGAAGAGCGCAAAGCTTTTTCCATATAGTGTATGTTTACTCTAATATTATCTTCATTATAATATAATCTTTTATTATAAAGCTCGTAATAATCTTCAATATACTGTGGAGGCAATTGATTAAAAAAAAAAACTCCATACTGGGCAGGACCTCTTAACTTATCAGGATTATTAATGCCAGCATGTAAATCAATTCCTATAATTAATAATAAAATAATACTGTATTTAAAAAAATTCATAATTCTATAATGATTATCGGGGATTTTAAGTGTCATCTTTAGAAATTTGCTATTTATAACGCAGAAAAAACTGAATTAATTTTCCTTATAGCTTCATCTACATGATTTTTCTTAATAATTAGAGGAGGAAGAAATCGTAAAATTTTATTTTGAACACAGTTTGTTATTAACCCTGCTTTAAGTAACTTTCTTACAACATCCTGACAGTCAAATTTTAATCTTAAAGCAAGCATTAATCCCAATCCTCTTACTTCAAGTATAAAAGGATATTTCTTTTTCAGCTCTATTAACTGATCATAAAAATACTTAGAAATATTCTGAACATTTTCTAAAAAACTGCTTCTACTGATTATGTCAACAACCTGATTGGCAACAGCGCTTATTAAATACCCTCCGCCAAATGTAGCAGCATGCATCCCTGGTTGAAAAATATCTGCAAATTCTTTTTTAACAACCATAGCACCCATGGGTAATCCATTTGCCATAGCTTTTGCCAGTGTAATCACATCAGGTACAATATGATAATGCTTAAAACCAAAAAGCTTACCTGTTCTTCCAAACCCTGTCTGTACTTCATCAATCATAAATAATATTTTTTTATTTTTACACAATAAATAAACAGTCTGAACAAAATCTTCATCTAATTTAAAAACTCCTCCTTCTCCCTGGATAACTTCTATCAGGATAGCAGATACTTCATTAGTCATTACCTGATTTAATTTTTCAATATTATTAGGTTCCAGATAAATATAATTTCCTACTTTTGGTTCAAATCCCTTTTGATACTTTTTTTGACCAGTAGCAAAAATTGTAGCTAAAGTTCTGCCATGAAAAGAATTTTTTAAGGTAATTATCTTTTTTCTGGGGGTTTTAAATTGATTTCCATAAGCTCTTGCTAACTTTAATGCTGTTTCATTGGCTTCAGCACCACTGTTTGTAAAAAAAACTTTTCCCCTATTTGTCAGTTTGGATAATTTTTCAGCCAGTTTTATCTGAGGTTCTGAATAAAACAAATTTGAAGTATGTACTAATTTGTTAAAAGGATTGTTAATAATTTTTTTTATAAAGTTATTATTATATCCTAAATTACTAACAGAAATACCGGCTAAAAAATCTAAATATCTCTTATTATAAACATCCCAGACATAAACACCCATTCCGCTTTTTAACATTACCGGATACCTCAAGTAAGTCTGGCAGATAAATTTTTTTTCTTTATCAACTAATTCACTATATTTACTCATAATTAATTTACCTCTTAAAACTAAACACTTATTTTATTATCTGTGTGCCGATACCTGATTCTGTAAATATTTCCAGTATAATAGAATGGGGTATCAACCCATTTATAATGTGAGTTTTTTCAACTCCTTTTTTTAAAGCATATACACAGGATTCTACTTTAGGCAGCATGCCTTTTGTAATAACTTTCTGTTTTATATACTTATTAATATCCTCTATTTTTATGGTTGGAAGAAAAGTATTTTCATCATCCGGTCTTTTATAAATACCTCTGACATTTGTCAAAATAATTAATTTTACAGCATGCAAAGCAGCAGCTATGTGGCTGGCTGCTGTATCAGCATTAATATTGTATGCCTCTCCCTTATGACCAATTCCAACAGGTGAAATAATCGGGATAAATCCTTTTTCACTTAATGTTAATACAACATCAGGATTTATTTTTTTAACTGTCCCAACATATCCTAAATCAGAAGAACCCTTATTAAGTTTATCTGATGTGATTAAATTTCCATCCTTTCCGGATATACCAACAGCCTTGCCTTCATGATGATTAATAATACCAACAATATCTTTATTTACCAGACCAGTTAAAACCATTTCAGTAATATTCATTGTTTCTTTATCTGTAACTCGCAAGCCATCAATAAAAATTGCCTCTTTCCCAAGATTTTTCATTAATTCTGTAATCTGCTTGCCTCCACCATGAATAACAACAGGATTAATACCAACATATTTTAAAAGTATTAAATTCAAAGCAAGATTTTCCTTGGATTTTTCATCAATCATAGGTTCTCCACCTATTTTTATCACCATAGTTGAACCTGAAAATCTTTTTATATAAGGCAAAGCTTCAAGTAATATGTGTGCTTTCTCTATCCAATTTTTAAATTTTTCCATATATTCACACTCTTATTAACTTCTATAATGTGCATTTATTTTTATATATTCTTCTGTTAAATCAGAAGTATAAACCAAAAAAGATTCCTTTCCACTGCCCACATTAAAAAACACTTCTATCTCTCTCTTATCTAAATATTTTTTTAATCTTTTTTCATTAAATTTCACAGGCATTCCATTTCTATACAGTACATATCGCCCGAATTTAATTTCAACTTTATCAGGATTAAAATTAACTCCTGATGCTCCTGCTGAAGCTAAAACCCTGCCCCAGTTAGCATCAGACCCGTAAAATGCTGTTTTAACAAGAGGTGAATTAGCAATCTTAAACCCTATTTTTCTGGCATCCTTAACTGTTCCTGCATTAATAACATTAATCTGAATAAATTTAGTAACACCTTCTCCATCAGCAACTAATTGTTTTGCCAATTCATCCATTACATAATAAAGATTATTATAAAAAATTCTTATTTCTTTTTTGTCCTTTCCTGTTAATAACCTGTTTCCTGCCGTACCATTACATAATATAACAGCAGAATCATTTGTGCTCATATCTCCATCAATGGTTATTTTATTAAATGATTTATCTGCAAGTTCTGTAAATATTTCATTTAATAATTTTTTCTCAATATTAATATCTGAAGTAATAAAAACAAGCATTGTTGCAATATTGGGTGCAATCATTCCTGAACCTTTTGCCATTGCACCTATTCGCATTTTTTTTCCCTTAATGAAAAACTCAACGGCTATTTCTTTTTTAACTGTATCTGTTGTTAAAATTGCTTCTGATATATTCTTATGTCCTTCCTGCTTTAATAATGGGATTACTTTTTCCAGACCTGGAATGATTTTTTTCATATCAAGGAATTTTCCTATTACACCAGTAGAAAAGACAAGAATATTTTTACTTTTCAGATTTAAAAGCTTTGCTGTAACTTCAGCAGTTTTTTTAGTATCCGCATATCCTCTTTTTCCTGTACAGGCATTGGCTATTCCACTGTTTATAACAACAGCATGGATTTTATTCTTAATATTTAAAGAGGAAAACAAAACAGGAGCTGCTTTAACAATATTTTTTGTAAAACAACCTGAACAATTACATGATTTTTCTGAAAAAAAAACGCCAAAATCTAATTTTTTTTTTCTCAAGCCTGAATTAACAGCATTAGCAGTAAAACCTTTTGGAGCAGTTATTCCGGCAGGTACTTGTTTTATTTTATGTAGTTTAATAAACTCTAACATTTTTTAAACACTACTGGCGACTTCCTGTGGTGTTTCTTCCTTTTTTGATTTAGGTTTTTCTTCATTTCCTTTATTTTCTTTAGGTATAATTAAGCCTGCTTTTATTTTTACCTCGTTTTCAATATCATCAGCAATCTGTGAGTTTTCCTTAAGAAAATTTACAACATTATCCTTGCCCTGACCAATCCTCTGGCCTTTATATGAATACCATGTTCCGCTTTTCTCTAAAATTTCAAAATCTACTCCAGTATCTAAAAGACAGCCTTCTCTTAATATACCTTTTCCAAAATATATGTCAAATTCTGCTTTTTTAAATGGTGGTGCTACTTTATTTTTAACAACCTTAACTCTGGCTCTGATTCCTAATAACTGATCCTGACCTTTTTTAATGGTTTCAATTTTTCTTATTTCCATACGGATTGAGGCATAAAATTTTAAAGCAATACCGCCTGTTGTAGTCTCAGGGTTACCAAAATAAACACCTATCTTCATTCTAATCTGGTTAATAAAAATCACGCTTGTCTTTGATTTGCTTATAATACCTGTTAATTTTCTAAGTGCCTGTGACATTAAGCGAGCCTGAAGACCCATATGCGAATCACCCATATCTCCTTCAATTTCAGCTCTTGGAACAAGTGCTGCAACAGAATCAATTACAATTAAATCCACAGCCCCGCTTCGGACAAGCGATTCAGTTATTTCCAAAGACTGTTCACCTGTATCCGGCTGTGAAACAAGTAAATTATCAACATCAACTCCTAATTTTTGAGCATAAGGAGGATCAAGTGCATGCTCTGCATCAATAAATGCTGCTGTTCCACCTTGTTTTTGAGCTTCTGCCAAAATGTGAAGTGCTAATGTTGTTTTGCCAGAAGCCTCCGGGCCATAAATTTCTATAACCCTACCTCTTGGGATACCACCAATACCTAAGGCAATATCAAGGGGTAATGCCCCTGTTGGTATAGAAGAAATCTGGGCTTTAAAATCTTTATCCCCCATACGCATAACAGATCCTTTGCCAAACTGTTTCTCAATCTGCAGGATTGCAACATCCAGTGCTTCTTTCTTATTATTCATATTATTTTTTTCCATAATTATCCCTCCTTGCGAGATTAATTTATATATATAATATACAAATAAATTTTCAACTTTTTTTAATTTTTTATAATTTATTTTTAACTTTTTCAAACTTTTTGCATCTAAATATTATATAGTTCTTTGAAAATGAAATATATATTGTATATTAGGACTGTTAATTTGATTAACAATTTCAAAAAAAAATGTAGAAACAGACCTTTAGGTCTGTTGTTTTAATATTTTAACACATACCCTGAAAGGCACTATGCTTAAAGGTGTGTTTTTACATAAATAGCCTGATTATTCAAATTAAAAAAAGGAGTTCCCTTGGAAAAACAATTAATCAAACATTTACAAAGCAAAGACCCGGAAAGTATACAAAACATCATTAACAAATACAATAAAAAGCTGTTTTCACTGGCAGTAAGATTTACTAATAATATCCATGATGCAGAGGATATCCTGCAGGAAGTCTGGGTGAAATTTTTTTATTCTATAAAAAATTTCAAAGGAAAATCCAGTCTTTATACTTATCTTTATAAAATAACAGTAAATGAAGCATTAATGTGGTTAAGGAAAAATAAAATCATAAAACTACTATTGCCTTTTCAAGAAAAAGCTGATTATCACACTCCTGAAACAGATTATCTGCAGAAAGAAGAATGGAAATTTATTAACCAGGCTATAACCAAACTGCCATTTAAACAAAAAAAAATATTTATTTTAAGAAATGAGAATATTCCTTTTAAAAAAATATCTAAAATTTTAAATATAAAAGAGAATAATGCTAAATCTTTATATTTTTATGCATTAAAAAATATAAAAAAATATTTAAAGGAGTTGAAAATATTATGAATTGTAAATATATAAAAAATTTAATAATAGAAGATGTAACTGGAGAAATAACACCTGCGCATAAAACAAAACTTCTTAATCATATTAAAAACTGTAAACAGTGCCAGAAACAGTATGATGAATTAAAAAATACAAATAAAATAACAAAGACTTATTTTCAAGAAACACAAATCCCATATAACCCTGGATTAGAAAACATTGTATTTGAAAAAATTTATTCAAATAAATTGGATATTTTCACATTAATAAAACATATTATTTATCAAAATCGAATAATAAAGCCGGCTATTATTACAGTTTCATTATTATTTCTGTTAATTGCCGGGGTTTATTTTAATTCAATATCTCAGCAAAAGAAAATAATCAGTAAAATTTCAAATATTATAAGTATTCAGTCCTCAACTATTAATTTTATTTTACTGAATAATATGGATGAAATGATAAACCTTTATGTACAGGAAAAAAACCAGGTAGCTCTTGTTAATGATGAGAAACTTTTTTCTGAGATTAAATACAATCTGAGTTTATATCTATATACACAGGTTGATGAATCTATTCTTTATGAAAACAAACAAATTATAGATGAATTGCTTGATAAATATACTCAGAACTATATTAACTATTTTAAAAATAATTATAACACAATTTTAATATAAATTGTAATCGGTCAGTTATAACCATTTTTAAGCAATAAAGTAGGGGAGACTAAAGTCTCCCCTACAGTTAAGAGGTAATAACTAACCAATTATTATAAAGGAGGTACAAAAATGAGAAATTTAAAATTATGTCTCATTCTTTTTTTCACTTTTTTTATGCTTTCCAGTGTTTCTGCAAAAATGGATCGTAAACACAGAATGGATATGATGGAACATCCACATGCATGGTGGTACAATCCAGAAGTTGTTAAGGAATTAAATCTTACTGACAAACAAATTGATGAAATCAACAAAATCAAAACAACGACTAAGAAAAAAATAATTAAAATCGGAGCTGAAATGGTAGAGAAGATGATAGACTTAAACACTGCAATGACTGAAGAAAATCTGAAAGATTCTAAAATCAACAAAACAATCAATGAAATTGCTAAACTGCGTGGAGAAATGTTTAAAATAAGACTAAAAGCTGAACTAAAAGGGTTAAAAGTATTAACAACTGATCAAAGGAAAAAACTGAAAAAATTACAGTTTGTAAGACCTCGTTTCCATAAAAAAGGAAGAGGAAGAAAAGAAAAATAAACCAAAAAGGAGGGGGTCAGGTCAAATACCCCGACCTGACCCCTTATAAAAAGAATGGGGACGGTTCTGATTCTTTTTAGAATTTAGTGATAAAAAATAGATCATCTTTAATAAAAAGAATCAGAACCGTCCCCATTCTTTTCTTAAATATTGCCTTTAACTTTTACTATTTCTTTAATTCGTTTAATAAACAAAATCACTAATTCAGGATCAAATTGTTTACCACTACTATTCTTAATAACATTAAGAGCTTTCTCTATAGAAATAGGCTCTTTATAAGTACGTTCTGATACCATAGCATCAAAAGCATCAGCTATCCCAATAATACGGGCGTATAAAGGTGTTTTTTTACCTTTTAATCCATCAGGATAGGCAGGATACTGTCCCTTAGTCTTCCCATCCCATCGCTCATGATGATGCCTTATAGCTAATAATATCTTTTTAGGAAGATCAAGCTGTTTAACCAATCGATATCCTCGTACAGGATGATAACGCACATGCTCATATTCATTATCTTTAAGTTTTAATTTTGACTCAAGAATAGTATCTTTAACAAAAATTTTTCCTATATCATGCAGTATAGCACTAACCCATAAATAAGGTATATCGTCCTCTTTTATAATTTTATTTTTAAGAAGTTCAGGAATAAAATAATCTACAATTCTTTGAACTCTGGAAGAATGGACCATGGTTAACTGATCTTTATTTTCCATGATCTCCAGAAGCATTGGAATAATATAATCATCAATTGCAACTAATTCATCTTCATTATAAACATGTTTATGCTTTTTCATTAGTTCAACCTTTAATAATAAATATTATACCACAAAAAATTTTAAAATCAATTTTTTTTAAAATTTACAAAACGGCTTATATTCACAATACTGGCAATCTGTATCTTTATATTTTACAAAAGGCTTTTCAGGATTGAAAATCTCACAAAAAATAAATTGTAATAAATTGTTATAATAATTAAAGATGTCCTCTTTGCTTAAGTCCTTTTCTATATTCAATAATAATTCCTCTTTTAGATCTCCTAAGTATATTAATTTAGCATTTAACAGTTCCATGGGAATATCATAATTAAGCCGATACAAATAAATATACAATGGCAATTGAAAAGATTTAATATATTCCCGTATTATTTCCACATTCTGTTCCTTAATTAAACAAGGTTTATAAGTAAACATTTTTTTTGCAGGAGAGTTTCCTGTTTTATAATCAATAATCATATATTCTTCCCGGGTGTCATCCCGAACTTTATCAATGCGGTCAATTCTGCCTCTTATTTTAATATTATAATCGTCAAAACTATAAACAGAACCTAAATTTTTTTCTGTCTCTAATGTTTTAAATTCATATTTCATATTTTTTATATTTTTATCAATAAACTGCTTTAATTTAATAAAAGCCATTTTCTTGAAAAGATAATATTCACCTGTATGAACTTTATTTTTAAATTGCTCCTTAAATATTGACTGAAATTCATCCCATATCTCATAATAATTATTTTTATTAATGAATCTTCCTTTAAACTTATTGAATAATTCTTTTAAAATATTATGAATAACCTTTCCTCTATCTGAAGCATCAATATCCACGCTTATGGTTTCAGGAATAGTTAAATTTAATATATTTCTATAATAAAATTTAATAGGACAAAAAAGATAATTATCAATAACAGATGAGCTGAATTCCATATTTATTATTTTTTTCATAATATGCTTATCTTTTACAATACCATCTTTTTGTGAATTCAGCATTAATCTAATTTTATATTTTACTTTATTAATCTTTTCCACATTTAATTTTTTACTTTCTTTCTCTTTTTCCCAGATAATACGTTCTATATAACGGCTCCTGTCCATTTCAGGAGTCTCCAGGTAAAATAAATGCAGGGTTTCTGCATTCTCAATTAACCTGTAAAAATAATATTCATATATTTCTTCATGGAATTCAAGGGAGGGCATTCCAATATCTTTTAAAATACTAACAGGTATAAGGGGATCAATTTTTCTTCCAACAGGAATAACTCCTTCCTGCATATCCAGTATTAATACATTCTTAAAATTTAAATTTCTTGTTTCAAGCATTCCTACAATTTCCAAATCCTGTAGAGGAACTGTACCAAACCGTAAGGAATTTTGCTCCATTAATTTTAAAAAAAATTCTAATAATTTTTTCCTGTTCTCATAGGTTGAAAAAATTTCACTGGAAAATTTATTAAACTGCATTTTCATGAGGTTGTCAAATAAAAGATTAAAAATTTCTCCTGATAAAATATAAGATTTAACTTCACTAAATTTTAAAATATAATCCAAAATATCTTCAATACATTTACAGACATCCTTTAAATCAGAAGCAGCTTCCAGACCTTTAAAAAAAACAGAATGCAATTCTTTAATGTTTTCTCTATTTGTTTTATCCAGAGCATTTTCAATCTCATCAAGTTTTATAAATGTCTTATTATATAAAGGAGAATCACTATTCATTAAAATATTTTTAATTTTTCTTATAATATCTCTAACATATATTTTCTTAATCTGAATATTTTTAATAAAAGGATTATTAAAAAAATGTAGATATGCTTCTGTATAATAATAAATGGAACTTCCCTTTTGTCTGCTGCTTATATGACAATGAATGAGATTTTTTATTAAAAAAAATAAAGAAGTCTTGGATAAAGGGTAATCAAGGGAAATATTAAATTTATCAACTTTTTTCTCAGTAAGGATTCTATCCACTGCAAAACTTAATAAAGGGAAAAGAGTGTCATGGAAAGGGGTAACTACAACAGTATCTTTAATTTCTTTTTCCTGCTTTAAAACTTCATATACCTGCTGTGATTCAGAATGAAAATCAAATGCTGAATATATTTTAATATTTTGTTTTTGAAAATTACTTTTTTCTTTGAAGTATTCTATTTCTTCTTTAAAATAATTCTGAAGGTCTTTAAGAATCCCCCATTTGTCAGGACTGCCGTGCCATATTAGATGTGCTTTGTTTTCCTTTAATAATTTTTTAATAATCTGCTTTTCAGTTGCTGTCAGGGCAAATAAGCCGGTAAAATATATTTCATTAAATTCACTGAGATTCTCATTACTGATAATCTTCCTGGCTTTTAAATAACTGTAACCCCTTGTAAAAAGCTGGTTCTTTTCAAGCCATTGGTGAAATTTTTTTCTTAAATCAACAATATTTAAAAACAAATCATTAATCTGCTTTGGTATATTATACCCGATTTCAGCATTATCCTGAAGATTCTTTAAGACATTATTTTTTATATCCTCGATATCTATCTGATTAATAAAACTATAAATCTTTTTAACCCAGGGATATACATTTAAAAAATCAAAATCCTTGTAATACTCTTTAAATAAACCACAAAATTGTGTTTCTGAAATAATTTTATATAACCCCCAGACACCATCAATTTCATTTATTATGCTCAGTTCAGGATATTTTTTTTCTGTAAGATAATTTATAAACTCATTAACTGATAACATCCGGGGAGGATAAAATGAAGTCTTTACTTTATCTGCAAGATATTTCCTTAAATATAGAAATGGTCTTTTCCCGGGAAATACAACACAAATTTTTGAATAATCCTTTATCCCTTCTCTGAATAACAACTGTTCAGTAAAAATTTTAATAAAGTTATTTTTAAATGATATGCTGATAATCTTTTTCATGATTTATTTTGGTACAGTTATTTTTAAAATTATTGACAAATTATCAAGTAAAATTACAATTAGTCCATAATGGATTAGCTATCACTTCATTCAGCAATACTCAATTTTTTACAAATAATTCGAAGGATAAAGTTCAACTTTCTTGATATTGTTTTATATTTAAAATATCAAGAAAATGATTTATTCTTTCAAAAGCATCTCTCTTAACTATATCTGATTCTTCTTCATCATCAATTTCTAAAAAAATCGCTGTCCATACAGGTCCAGGAGAATCAATATTAATAAACTTTGCTCTTATTTTTTCTAATCCTTCATGTACAAGCTTATTTTTTAGATGTGGTCTGAATTCTTCAGCTAATTTTTCAATACCACTTGAATAATTTTTTAAGATAAACCATATATCATAGGCGTCTTTCTCTTTATATCTATCCCATAGCGCCATTCCTTTTGTAATAATAAACGGTACTATATTTGGGACTTTAAATTTAACTGAATTTTTTGCACCATCAGGCATTTCTTTTTCAAGTGAACATTCTACAGTTTCATCAAAAACTAAATCACAACCTCCGATAACAACAATATCATTTTTAAAGCTATGTAAAATAGTCATAATTTCTACCAAGACTGACAGACACAGATCTACTTCGTCTTTGCTATAATCTGATTTCGTTACCATTGTTTTTGAATAATCCTTTCATAAATAATTTTAGCAGCTTCTTCTCCTCTGCCTTTATAGCTAATAAGATCTAAATACAATTGGATATTTGAAACAACATATTGATTATCTACTTTTTGTATACCATCAAAAATACCTTTATCATATGGAATTAATATAGAAAAATTTGAGCCAGATTTTACTTTCTTTAAATTTAGTCCATTTTCGATTTCTTCTAAATTATTTTCAATATAAGCAAAACCTCTATTATATCTTAATGATGGGGATACACGGGCAGAACCTGAAGTTAAGGTAAAAGCATATAGAATATTCTTTTCTTTACAAAATTCACTAAGTTTATTTTCAAATGCCCTAACTTCATCTAAAATATAGTAGTTTAATAATTCATTTTTCTTATAAGAATAATTTACTTGCCAAAACTCAAGTAATTTATCTGGTTTTATTAATCTAAATGCAGGGCCCTTTTCTGTTTTAATTTCATTAATGAATTCATATTCAAGTAGCTTTTTCTTTATATTTGATGCTTGTCCCAAACTAATATCAGATTCATTTGCTAAGTCTTTAACGAACCAATTTTTTTCCAGGGAATTTAATAAAATTCTTAAGGCTCTTGTGGATTTTTTTGAAACCAGTGATTTTAATGGTCTTGTGTTTGGAAAAGGATTAGGTTTCCCCTGGATATTTATATATACACCATTAAAATTTATAAAACAATTACCTGCTAAATCTATATAGCCCATTTTTTCTTCTCTGCATATTTGCCTTGAATTTTCCGAAATAAATGGGACCCCAATAATTCCATAATAATTTTTTTCATTATTCATTTGAGATAAATATTTTTTAAGTTGCTCAACAGCCGATCTTACGTATTTTGGCTGTCCTAATGATTTTATTTCAAAAACCAGTTTATAATTTTCATTGTTATTGGTTTTAACTTCCATAAGATAATCTACTATTAAGCTTTGATCTAACAAAATCTCGTCTTTAGAATCAATAATAGTTAACTGATTTATCTCAGAAAATGTCTGATAAGAGATTTCCTTTATTTTTTTTATACAATCTGATTCATACATAGTTTCATTATTTTTATCTGTTTCAGCGTTTGCTGAAACAGAGCTTTTTATTGAAATATGATGTATAAGAGCCTACTTTTATAGGTAACCTCTAAAAATAGCAAATTTTCCAATATCATACATCAATTTAATCACCTTGTTTTAAATGTCAAAAAAAAATTGAAAGATAATAGTCTCTTCTAATTAAATAACCTCACAATGTGACAATTTAATTATTTCATACATTTTTAGTTATCACATCATTCAGCAATACTCAATTTTTTGTAAATAAGACGAACTTCCTGTTTCAAGTATTTCAAGTATAATGCGTTCTGTTGTTCTGCCAACTCCCTTAAGTCTCTGCAATTCTGCTTTCATAGTTGATAAAGGCTCTTTCAATTGTGAAATCGAATAAGCAGCATAAGCATAAGGCGATGATTTTCCTTCCAGTTTTAACAGATAATCAATATGCTCTAATATAACAATAACTAAATCATTTTCATTTAAAATATCTTTATAAAAAGCAAGTGGAATACGCTTTGGTATTTTATATTTTTTCACAATACTGTTAAATGTTAAATTTAAAGAATTATAATATTCTGATGCTGCTTCCCCCCATTTGCTTCCTGTATATATATTCTGATATTCCAGGGCAAATTTTGGATAATATTTTTTAAGCACATTAAAAAAGTAATCTTTTTGTTTCCCTTCTTTAAGTGTCATACCGCCAAAGATGATAAAATCTACACCTGCCTCCTTGGCTTTTTTAATAGAATCTTCTATTAAATCCGGTGTATCAGTTATAAAAGGAATAACAGGAAGTAAAAACATTCCACAAGCAATACCTTCATTCTTAAAAAAAGCAAGTGTTTCCAGCCGTTTCTCTGGTGATGGAACCCCAGGTTCAAAAATCGCACTTATTTTATTATCTACAGATGAAAAACTAAAACTTACAATTGCTTTATTTTGTTTATTGATTTTTTTTATAATATCAATATCTCTTTTAATAAGAGTTGATTTTGTAAGCAGATGTACTGGAAAATTAAATTCATACATTAGTTGAAGGGCACCTCGGGTTAATTGATATTTCTTTTCAATTGACTGATAACTGTCACCAACACCCCCGCCTACCATAATAAAACTTCTCTTAAAAGGAGTTCTTTTTCTTTTTGGGTCTAATTCCATGCGTAAAATCTCTATTGCATTTTTTTTTACAGCAACATCTTCCCCAAACTCTCCATCCACATAATAACCTTCTGCTCTTCCATCACAATAGATACAATTATGAAGACATCCTCTGTATAAATTCATTCCATACTGTGATATAAACCATGAGTCAATTTTTTTGTACCTGCGTAATATGGATTTTGCTTCAATCTCCTTTATAGTCACTTCTTTTATGTATCCTTTTCTTGTATTTATATTTATTAGAAATGTTTTTTACTACTAAATCATACTTTTGCTGCAGGACAATATTTATAATTTTTTTCTGAATTTTTCGCTCAATTTAACTGTTTAATAATTTCATATTTTATCATACACAGGATCCTTTTAAATTTAAATGGATTTAAATTAAAGATGAAAGCATAAAATCTTTTATAATAATCTTTTTAATTCTTTCTTGTTAATACCAGCTTGCCTTAAAATCTCCAACATTGTTCCAATTGGTAAATCTTTTTTATGGAATGGTACAACAACTCTTCTTTTTGTTTGAGTATGATAATATATTTGATGACTCCCTTTAGCTCTATCAAGAATATAACCTTTGTTTGTAATAATTTTTATAATCTTTTTAGGAGTATAGAGAAGGAAAATCAGACATTTGTCTCTACCATTAAATTATATTCTAATGTATTTTCATCTGAAGGAATATCTTCATTAGCTTTTTTTAAACTTTCTATATATAATTTAATAGCTTCTTTAGCCATTTTAACAGCTTCATCTATTGTATTACCATAAGTTACACACCCAGGGAGAGAAGGAACAATTACTGTATATCCGCCTTTAGATTCTTTTCGAAATATTGTTCTATAATTTAATACCTTCATAAAATAACCTTAATAATTATATATTACTACTTTTTATTAAATTGTCAACTTAATTAATGACTTCAATTTAATATTTAATCTATTAATATTTAATAAAGATTTTCACGAACAGGATTATTCATTTTTATCAGCATAAACAAATGCTTTCGTGCTTCTTCTGATGCATCAACATATTTAAAAATAAAATGCCTTGATGATGATTCAGAAGGAGCAAGAATTTTCCCACGGCAGATAAATTCATAGCCATCTATTAAAGCAAGATGTATTTCCCATGTAGTTACTGAACTTTTTTTAAAAGCCTTTTTATCTTCTTCATTAACAAAATTAAAAGTTAAACCCCTATCTGAAATTTTTTCTGAAACTCCATGAAGTACAATATTTTTCTTTTTCGAAATCTTATTAAAACCTAATGTGATTTCTTTCTCAGAAAAAATGGGCCAGGACATGATTTTAATAGAAAACTCTAAAAAAGCCATTAAATGATAATCACGTATCATTTTAATCACACCATTGTGTTTAAAAGCAATACTTTCTTTTCTTGCATTAATAATCTTACCAAACAATAAAAATCCTCCAATATCAGGACGATAAACATAAACCTTTACACTTGTTTCTGTTAAATCATCTTTAGGGACAAATTCTGGTATAGAAAAAAGTAATTTTAAATCTTCAATTTCCACAATGTTGCCCAGATGATGTTCTTCTTTAAATTCAATACTGCATAGTTCCCCTTCTTTTAGATCTCTTAAAGTTCTAATTTCTAATTGATTATCCTGAGTGCCAGGCTCTGTAAAAAGCTTTTCCAGAAGCTGAACTTTTAATTCTGAAGAAAGTTCTATTTTATGCTCTAAAAAATTATATAAACTTGAACGAAAAAAACCTTTATTATTAAGAAGTGATTTTTGTGTAATTGTTGGTAAGTTAAAAAAAAAACGATCTTAAAGCTGCTATCTGACCCGGTGATAATCTTTTCTCATTTGCGAAATGAAGTATATTAAACCATCTTTTCTCCCTGCGAATCTGCCTGCGGTAATCAATTTTTAATATAAAGAAAATAAGTAATAAGATAACAATGAATACTAACAATAAAAGAAGATCAACATAAGTAAACTTTGGCCACTGCCAATATTTTAAAACTCTTTCTAAAAACATATCTTCCTCTTTTTTTAAATATTTTAATAATATTTTAAATTTTTACTCTTCTTTATATATATAATAACAAAATAATAATAAATCAATATTTTTTTATTATTCATAGAAATTCCATAACTATTCAGGTATGTCATTCACCCTAAAGGGTACTTCGCCTGCCTCTGTGAAAATAGGGGGATGACATTTATAAGAGGTTATGACTAAGTTACTGATATATCCATAAAAAAATTGACTTCATATCTTACTTTTGTAATTTTAATTTATGAAAATCCAGATAGATTACCATACTCTAGTTAGAGCACAGGAAAGAGGTACAACAAAACAAGAAATTATTGATGTTATTAAAACAGGCACTTCAATTCCTTCCAAATACCCCAATCGAAAAGGAAAATCTAAAGTATATAAATTCAATAAGAAAAGGAATAATAAATATTATAAACAAAAACAGATAGAAGTTTATTATATTGAAGAAGATGAAAAAATTATCACCATAACAGTCTATGTGTTTTATGGTGAATGGAGGTAATTATATGGAAGTAATGTATAATGATAAAACTGATTTATTATATATTAGAATTGATTCAAAACAACAGGAAGTTATAAATAAAAGAGTAAACGAGGATATTGTACTGGATATTGGAGAAGCGGATAAAATTATTGGTATAGAAATAATGAATGCAAAGCAAAATGTAAATTTAAAAGAAATATTTCCAATTAAAATAAAAAAATCAGCATAATAATTTTTTTAATTCTTTCTTATCAATACCAGCCTGCTTTTAAATAATATTGCTGATTTGAGTTTTACCGCAGGCACTTTAGCTTATACTGACTGGTTAAAAAAAAGTAGAAATTAAAATTTTTACATAATATATTGTATTAAATAAAATTATATGGAAAAGTATGGATTTTGAAAAAAGTAAAATAAAATTAGAAACAGAACTTAAACAATTAAAACATGAATATGAAAATGATATTCCAAAACAGATAGCAGAAGCAAGGGACCTTGGTGACTTAAAAGAAAATGCAGGATATCATGCTGCTCGTGAAAGAATGGGATTTATAAAGGCAAAAATTTCACAATTAAATGAACAACTTGAAAAAATAAGCAATATTGACATTACAAACATATCTGATGATAGTATTGGATTTGGTTCAAAAGTTGTACTTGTGGAGCTTGAAACAAATATAGAAACAGAATTACAATTTGTTTCAGAAGTCGAGATAGATCCATTAAAAAGTAAAATTTCTCTTGCAACACCTTATGGAAAAGCTCTTTCAGGTAAAAAAGCAGGGGAAAAAGTTGAAGTTCAGATACCTGCTGGTACTAAAAAATTTTATATTAAATCTTTTTCAACAATACATGGAAACGAATTTAATGCGGCAAATTAAAATACAGGGGGGGGGGAACAATATTATAATATAGGGGAAGGTAAATTCTGGGATGGACTTGTAAAAGAAACCACTCAAAAAGCAGGAGCAGGACTTTATATTGTAGTAGTTAAGGGAGATATTAATAAAAAACTCAAAATGATCATTAAGAAATAGATAAATTGAAAAATTCAAAGATTTAAAGATTTAACATCATCCAGCTTTTTCCAAAAATAAATTTTCTGTGGAAATATTAAAAACATCACTTAATTGATACCTTTTAGTTACATCAAGAATCTCTAACCCTATTATTTTTCCATCTACATCAATATCTATATTTATTCCTTCTTCTATCTCTTTAGTTTTATAAACTCTCTTCTCCTGAATTCTTATATATAAAGCATCAACTTCTCTATCATATTCAAGTTTCATAATTAAATCCTCCTCTTATTTATTTACTTTTATCTATTGCTGTTATAATAATAATTTTATTATTTTCCTCAGCATAAACTACTTTTAAATACTTTTTATTAATATGCTTTAAAGCTGCTTTTCTATTTCACATCTTTAATTTTTTAAACTCCTCAGGATATAAAACCGTATTCTTAATCTCATTTTGTGTGATACCCCTCCATTTCATTTGTCTTTTAGAATGCCTACTAAAATAAATCTTCATTTTAATTAATATTAATAATCTTTAATTTATTTGTCATTTTCATTTCAAATGATATATATTTTATACTCTTTACTTTCTTATCTTAAATAAATATATTATCTACTATTAAAAAATCAATAAAATTTCAAAATAAGTAATGGGTAAAAAGTCTTATCTCTACGTTTTATAAAAAAGAGGTAATAACCGATTACAGAAATAAAAGCTGTAATTCAGACAGTAGCTAAAAAGCATAATTTCCCTACCTGAAAAACACATAAAAACGAACCGGAAAATATTTTTTTTAAAGAGATAA
>CBDVEP010000050.1:0-19090 GCA_965373035.1 uncultured bacterium | reverse complement strand
GAAAGGTGAGAAATAGTGGTTTTTAGCAATAAAATTCCTTAAGTTGATAGCTATGAGGTCTGACCCCTCTTATTATTGAAATTCCATTTTAAAACATTACATTTAATCAATAAATCCATCCAAGGGGGGCTTTAAAAGTAAAGCACGGCACTATTTTTTAATTATGAAAACATCTGATATCATTAAAAAACTGAAAAAGCTTGAGAATAGGAAGAACCGGGAAGGCATGGCCAGGTACGGTATCAATGTGGAGAACGCATTTGGCGTATCCATTTCTGTTCTGCGCAAGATTGCAAAAGAGATCAGGAAAGATCACTCAATGGCCCTGAAATTGTGGGAAACAGGATTTCATGAGGCACGGCTTTTAGCATGCCTGATCGATGAACTGGGGGAAGTAAAAGAGGAGCAGATCGAAAAATGGGTAAAAGATTTTGATTCATGGGACATCTGTGACATCTGTTGCAGTAATCTTTTTGACCGGACCCCTTTTGCATATAAAAAAGTATTTGAGTGGAGCAGAAGAGAAGAGGAATTTGTGAAACGGGCAGGATTTGTTCTTATTGCCTGTCTGGCTGTTCATGACAAAAAGGCAAAAGACGATGAATTCGAAAAATTTTTTCCTGTTATAAAACGGGAATGCACTGATGAGCGTAATTTTGTAAAAAAGGCCGTTAACTGGGCATTGCGGGGCATTGGAAAAAGAAATATCAATTTAAATAAAAGATCTATTGAAGTGGCAAATGAAATTTTGAAACTTGATTCCAAAACACCCCGGTGGGTGGCGAAAGATGCTCTGAGAGAATTACAGAGTGAAAAAATTCAGAAGAGATTGAAGAAATAGGGAAGAATTTGAAAGACGACATTTTGTTTATATTAGGTCCCGTTATGATATTTATTAACTCTGCTGGAAAAAATAATTTCAAAAAAATAGAATTTTTTTTTGTATATAATATATTATAAGGAGAAAATATAATAATTGAAATAATATATGGGTATATTAATTATATATCATGGATAAACTCACAAAAGAAAAACGAAAAATAACATGTAATCAGTTAAGTAAAAAGACAGCAGCCTTGAAATTACATTATGAAAAGTTATAAGATTATAGGAGCAGGAGGATAATGTACATTGGGGATTATCAATAATATAGATTCAAAAAGTTCTGTTGTAGATGTTCTTCCAGATATTATAAATAGGCATATTGCATATTTACATGAAATTCGCATATTTTATGATGAAACTTTTTCAATATATGGAGCATTAAGGAAATTTCTAAATGGAAATTATGAGAAATATATTTTTAATGAAAAAACAGTTGACGAAATGATAAGTAATAAATTGTCAGATAGTGAATTTCAAAATATTTTAGCGAATCTTAATGAAAAGGAAGGTTCCCGTAAATCAAAAGGTGTTTACTATACTCCAAAAGATGTCACTTCGTATATTATTGAAAATTGTTTTTATCAACAAGTTTCCGAATTTAATGGAACTCTGGTGCAAAAATCAGACGAGTTGACGAATTTTGTTAAGAGTAATAGTGAAAAGTTATATGATTTAATTTTCAGGAAAACAATTTTCGATCCAACATGTGGAACTGGAGAATTTCTAATAAATGCCTTGGATATAAAAATTGATTTGCTCAAAAATAGCAAATTCTCAAAGACAAGTGATGATTATATTAAAATTCTTTCTACAATTAATGGTAATGACATTAATATTGAATCTGTAGAAATAATAAAAATTCGTTTATTCTTTAAGTTAGTAAAAAAAATATCCGACGCAACTAAATATTTAGAAATAGCAGAAGTATTAAATAAACACTTTCATAATTATGATTTTTTAAATTTAATAAACAAGGATTTTGAGAAATATGATGTTATAATTGGAAACCCTCCTTATGTTGAGGATCGGCAGTTAGAAAACTTACCCGAAACAAGATTTGGAAATATTTATGCCAATGTATTAAAAAATAGTATCCAATTATTAACAGCTGATGGTATATTAGGGTTTATTATTCCACTTTCATATATTTCTACTCCTAGGATGCGTAAAATTAGATCATATATTGAAAATAAGATGAAATACCAGATAGTCTTAAACTATGCTGATAGGCCAGATTGTCTTTTTGCATCTGTACATCAAAAATTATCTATACTTATTGCCAGTAAAGGAAAAGCTAAACATACATTATATACGAATGGTTATAACTATTGGTATAAAGCAGAACGAAATAATCTATTCAACAATATTGAGATACAAAAAAACAAATATTTACTTGAAGGATTTTATCCTAAAATTGGAAACTCGGTTGAACTGAATATTTTTGAAAAAATTTTCACTACGACTGATAAAAATATTTATAAATTTAATATTGATCAACTTAAAAATAATGTATATCTTAATATGAGAGCATGTTTTTGGATAAAGGCTTTCTCTTTTAATCCTGGGTCACGGGAATATAAAGGATTTGCTTTTGAAGGATATTTTAGCAAATTTATAATTTGCTTACAAAATTCTTCTCTTTTTTTTTGGTTTTGGAATACAATATCTGATTGTTGGCATATAACAATAAAGGAGTTGAAACATTTTTACATTCCTCATTTAAAAATAGATATTAACCAATTTTCTGAGTTAGCTAAACGTTTGGAGTCAAAGCTTGAAAAAACAAAAAAATATATTAGGACTAAACAAACAGATTATGAATATAAACACAATAAGTGCAAAGATATTATAGATGAAATTGATGATACTCTCGCAATTATATATAATTTAACAGATAACGAGTTAAATTATATAAAAAATTATTCCATTAAGTATAGAGAAAGTCGAGGAGTATAATCTATGCGTGTTATTGATCTGTTTGCAGGTTGTGGGGGATTATCAATAGGTTTTGTTCAGGCAGGTTTTAAAATAGTTAAAGCTGTTGAATACGATAAAACCATAGCGTCAACTTATATGTTTAATCATTCCAATGTTTCAGTTATGGGTGATGATATTAAAAATATTGATAGTTCAAAAAAAATTTCTCAGGGTGATGCTGATGTTATTATCGGTGGACCGCCATGTCAGGGGTTTTCAATGGCTGGTGCAAGGATTCGAAATGGATTTATTGATGACTCACGGAATTACTTATTTAAGCATTACTTTAATATTTTAAAAAAAGTTAAGCCAAAAGTTTTTTTAATGGAAAATGTTCCAGGCCTTAAAACAATG
The DNA here is from genome assembly GCA_965373035.1 of uncultured bacterium. Classification (GTDB taxonomy): domain Bacteria; phylum Spirochaetota; class JAHITG01; order JAHITG01; family JAHITG01; genus CBDVEP01. Next base: position 15,874 of record CBDVEP010000050.1, on the reverse strand, counting down.
CAAGATGGTAAAATATTTTCAGAAATTTTAAACTTATTTCAAAGTAGAGAGAAATTTGAAGGTGATGCTTATAATGTATATCATAAGGAGATTAATGCAGTAGACTATGGAATCCCACAAAAACGAAAAAGAGTAATTATTATAGGAGTGCTTAATAAAGAGATTAGCTTTGATAAATTATTTGAAATAACAAGAATAAAAATTAAAAGAAAACATAAAACTTTTTTTAATGAATTTACAATTTGGGACGCCATCTCTAACATTGAACATCCAACAGAGTCAGGTAAAGTTAAAAATAATTATCCACAGTCGGAGTATCAAAAATATTTACAAACAGACACAAATTTTTTACATAACCATGTTAAAAGTAATCATTCTGCTAAGACAATCGAACGGATGAGTAAGATTGAAATCGACGAAAACTTTACTAAACTTGATGAAAAAATAAATTCTATACATAGTGGATCATATGGCAGATTAAATAAAGTTGGATTTGCTCCTACTATAACAACTAGATTCGATACCCCGTCTGGTGGGAAGTTTATACATCCTGAGTATAATAGAACTCTAACCCCACGTGAGGCGGCAAGGATACAAAGTTTTCCTGATTCATATATTTTTAAAGGAAACAAAAGCTCTATTTGTAGGCAAATAGGAAATGCGGTTCCTCCAAAGTGCGCATACTTTTTGGCAACATTAGTAGAGGAGATATTAATATGAGAAATTATAAAGATAAATTGAGTTCTTTAAGTAGTGATAGCGTTTGGAAATTTCCAAAACAAGATACTGACTTTGATAATGCATTTAGAGCAGCAAAGCTATTTAATGATATTCCAAATCGAGAAGAAGTAAATATTGAATCATATTTTGAAAAGAATTATAAAAAATATGGAATAACTACTAGTAGACATAGAATGTTTGTTATTTCTCAAATGTATGGATTGATTACGAAAACTCTATTTTATAAAAAGAGATTACAGTATTCAAATGAAAAAAATACTTCTGTATTTTACCTCATGAATTCTTATGATATTGGCAGCTATCAATATAATCTTTATAAAACCGAGCAAATTTTAAAAATTAAAATGAAAGCAATTATTGACACTACATCTGATTGTGATGGATGGAATATTTTACCTGTAGTTTATTCATTTAATGTTTTGAAAAATCTTAAAGAAATGCACGGAATTGATACTATTTCATTAGAACAGTTTTATACCTATGTAATGACATGTGGAGATTTTAGCAGTTCTATTGAAAGTATCGAGTTTATTAAAGCTAATGCTCCAGTTTCACCCCATATTGAAAGATATAAGGATTTAAGTCGATTTATTAATATTTTATGTGATAATATTAATCTATTTATTATTGAAAACCAAGAAATATCAATCAATCTATTATATCAAGAATATTTTCAAACTCTGTTTATTAATATTATTAATTTAAAAAAAATTAATTCATTATTGTCTTCTGAAGAAAAATATGCTGACTTTTTATATAATCCACAAAGCTTTGGGGTAAATCTTATTGATTTACCGGAAGTGTCTGAAGATATAAAAGAGCAAATTCTTGAAGATGTCAGATACACAAATGAAGTTGATAAAGTCGATGATCAGACTATTAGTGAATCTGTGGGGATTAATGCTCACAGAAACGAACCTTCTGTTTCAAAAAAGACCACCACTAAGAGGTATAGTACAAATCCAATTTTAGGTAAAAAAGCTATTTTAAAAGCAGATTATATGTGTGAAAATAATCTTTCTCATACTACATTTACTTCTGAAAGTACGGGTAAGCCTTTTATGGAAGCACATCATTTAATTCCTGTTCCAAATCAAAAGGAGTTCTGGGAAAAATACAAAGTGAATATAGACTGTTTAGAAAATTTGGTGTCATTGTGTCCAAATTGTCATAGGTCAATTCACTACGCTTGTCAAACTGAAAAAATAAGTTTGATTAAGCGGTTATATAAAATAAAAAAAAGTGATTTCGATAGTATTGATTTGGCTATTACTGAAAATGAATTGGTAGAATTATACAAGAAAAAAGGTGTCGGTTCTTGCAGGCTGTCGCTAAATTAAGTAACAATTGAAATTAAATAAAATTTGGTTATATTTTCTACATAAGTTAATAAATGGGAGGGATTATGGCCAGAAATTTTGATGAAACCAATGATTCCAGTGACGGCGCATTTATTGAAGTACGGTTTAAAGATATACTTTCCCCTGAAAAAAAGTACATGGTCTTTAGATTTTAGGTAATAAAGTTTCACCTTTAAAGGTTCATTTTTAAAGCAATAATCTTCTATTATATAAAGATTAATTCCAAATAAGTTTAATGAGATATTATATACTTTGTCCCTATTATTTTACAATCTGACTTAAGAAACTGGTTCCATTTGGTACTTTATCTGCTTTAAGCATTTCAGCTATGGTTTGACCTAAATCAGCAAAGGTTTCTCTGATGTGAAGGTTGACATTTTTTTTGAACTTGGGGCTGTATCCTAACAAAGGAACATATTCTCTTGTATGGTCTGTGCCTTTAAAGGAAGGGTCATTACCATGGTCTGCTGTAATAAAAAGAGCATCTTCTGTTTGTAAACATTGTATATATTCCCCAAGTGCATTATCAAATTCCTTTAAAGCATTATAATATCCCTGAATATCCCTTCGATGACCATACAACATATCAAAATCAACAAGATTAGCGAAAAAAAGACCTTTAATTGAAGTATCTGTTATTAATTCTTTAATTTTAGCAATACCATCTGTATTATTTCCTGTATGATAGGATTTTGTAATTCCTTTATGATTAAAAATATCTTCTATTTTTCCAATTGCAACAACATCTCTTCCTGTTTTAACTACATTATCTGTTAAAATACCATCAGGCGGATTAATAGAATAATCGCGTCGCCTCTCTGTTCTGGTAAAACTTCCCGGCTTGCCAATAAATGGCCTGGCAATAACCCGTCCTATATTGTGTTTCCCTGTTAAAATTCTCCTTGTTTTTTCACATATTTCATATAACCTTTTAATAGAGATTATCTTTTCATGAGCGGCTATTTGAAAAACACTATCTACTGAAGTATAAACAATGGGAAAACCTGTTTGCATGTGTTTTTCCCCTAATTCCTGTATAATTTTAATGCCGGAAGCTACTTTATTACCAAGATAACCTTTAACATCAGCTGCTTCCATGAATTTATTTAAAAGGTCTTCTGGAAATCCTGATGGATAAGTTGGAAAAGGCTCTTTAACAATTGCTCCGCTTATTTCCCAGTGACCGGTTGTAGTATCTTTTCCTTTTGATTGCTCTTTCATTTTACCATAGATGCCTGTTATTTTACCCGGTTTTTTTATATTTTTAAAGTTTAATATTTTACCAAGACCTAATTGGAACATATTTGGAAGATGAAAATGAGATACATTTTCTGAAATGTGAAGAAGTGTGTTTGCTCCTATATCATCATATTCAGAAGCATCAGCAAGAAACCCGCAGCCAACACTGTCAAGAATAATTAAAAATACTCGATTAAACATTATTTATATTATAATATAAAAATTAATTATTATGTCAAAATTATATTTTTATTGACAAAACCTTTAAAATTAATATATTCATTGGCATTATATTATGAAAGAAATTATAAAAAAATATCAAATTGCAGTTTATCCTGGTACTTTTGATCCTGTAACTTATGGACATATTGATATTATAAATCGTGCAGCTAATATTTTTGAAGGGGTTATCGTTGCAGTGGCAAATAATCCGGATAAAAATCCTGTATTTACAATAGAAAAAAGGGTTGATTTTTTAAAACAAATCATAAAAGATGGTAATAGAAATAATATAAGAATAGATTTTTTTAAAGGACTTCTGGTAGATTATCTGGAAATGAAAAAGGCAAATATTATTATTAGAGGATTACGTGTTTTTACTGATTTTGATTATGAATTTGCATATTCCTCTATGAATAAAAAATTATCCCATAAAATTGAAACTGTGTTTTTAATGACAAATGAAAAATATTCTTTTATTAGTTCTTCTTTGATTAAGGAAGTAGCTAAATTAGGTGGAAGTGTTAAGGGATATGTCCCGGAAATAGTTGCTAAGGCTTTAACTCAAAAATTACAGGATTAAATAAAAAAATGGATTTTAATAAATATATTAAAGACAAAGTAAAAAAAAATTTAAAAACTATTGTTTTTCCTGAATATAAAGATGATAGGATGTATTATGCTGCTTATAAGCTGATACAGAAAAAATTAGTAAAACAGATAATGATATGTGGAAATACTGATATTATAGCGAAAAAAGCAAAAGAATTAAATATTAATCTTAATAATATAAAAGTGGTTTCTATTGAAAAAAATGAAAATTTTGAAAAATTTGCTAGTGAATTTTATGAATTAAGGAAAGAGAAAAAAATTACCGAAGAGAAAGCACGGGATGCTATGAAGGATGAACTTTACTTTGGTGCTATGATGGTTCGTTTGGGATATGCAGATGGAATGGTTGCAGGGGCTTCGCATTCTACAGCAGATGTTGTCAGGTCAGCACTTCAGGTTGTTACACTTAAAGAAGGAGTTAAAACTTTATCCAGTTATTTTGTTATGTGCCTTACTGATAGCTCTTATGGTGAAAAAGGGCTTTTATTTTTTGCTGATTGTGCAGTAATGCCAAAGCCTTCTCCATCTCAGTTGTCTGATATTGCTCTTTCTACTGCAGAATCAATGAAAAAATTGATTGAAGGCAACCCTAAGATAGCTTTTCTTTCATTTTCTACTAAGGGGAGTGCTTCTCATCCAGATGTAGAAAGGGTTGTTGAGGCTTATAATATTTTTAAACAAAAAAGACCAGATATGGTTGTAGATGGTGAATTACAGGTAGATACAGCATTAATAGAACGGGTAGCATTAAAAAAAGCATCTGATAGCCCTATAGCAGGCAAAGCAAATATATTAATATTTCCTGACTTAAATTCAGGTAATATTGCCTATAAATTAACACAGTATCTTGGTAATGCAGGTGCTTATGGTCCAATTTTACAGGGATTAAAAAAGCCTGTAAATGATTTATCCAGGGGCTGTGTTGTAGATGACATAGTAAATGTTGCATGTATGACCCAGTTAATGGTATAATATTGGGTAAAGATTAAAACTTGACAAAACTTTATTATGTTATAAAATCAGTAAACATAAGTGCACATAAATATAGGTTCGGGTTATGCGACCAACGGAAGTGCCTATGGTAAAACCCGAACCATCGACAGACTAATAAACAATATATTAAGAGGTGAGTAAAAAGTGATTAAAAGGACATTAGTTATTATTAAACCGGATGTTGTTAAGAAAAGATGTGTTGGGAGAATATTGTCACGGCTTGAAAACACTGGGTTTAAAATTCTTGGTATAAAAATGATTCAATTATCTAAAGAGGAGGCAGAAAGTTTTTATTATGTTCATAGAGGGAAATCATTTTTTAAACAATTAGTAGATTTTATGACTTCAGGAAAATGTATTCCAATGGTTCTGGAAGGAAATTATGTAATTACTTATGTAAGAGGTTATGTAGGGGACACAGACCCTGCACAGGCTGAAAAAGGAACTATCCGGGCTGAATTTGGAGAGGAAATAGGGATGAATGCTATTCATGCTTCAGATGGAATTGAAACCTCAAAATTTGAGGTTAATTTTTTTTTTCCGGAATTAGCATGGTGAAACGGTAGTGTTAAAAATAATACAAAAAAGATTAGCCACAAATTCACACGAATAGTCTCGAATTAAATATAAAATAATTAAAATTAGTGTAAATTCGTGTAAATTCGTGTTTATTCGTGGCTAAATTAAAAGAGGAGAAGACAATGGCGTTACAGAAATTTAAAAGTTCAAAAGCACGATCACGCTCAAGACGGGCGAATTACCTGAGAGTAACACCCCCGAATTTAACACCTTGTCCTAGCTGTGGTGCATTAAAATTGCCACACAGGGTTTGTCCTGAATGCGGTGTTTATAAAGGGAAAAAGGTTGTTTTTGAAAAAGTAAAAGTAAAAAAAGAAGAGAAGAAGTAATTTATGAAAATAGCTATTGATGTAATGAGTGGAGAACGTGCACCAGAAGTGTTGATTGCAGGAGCTTTAGAAGCATTAAGAGAAATTGAAACAGATATTATTCTTGTAGGTGATAAAAATATTATAACAGATGCATTGACACGTTTTGCTTATGATATTAAAAGAGTGGAAGTTATTCATTCCAGTGAAGTTATTACAATGAATGAATCCCCTACTGTTGCTCTTAAATCAAAACCTGATGCTTCTGTACTTGTATGTGCAAAATTAATTAAAAAAGGAATGGCTGATGGATTTATCTCCCCTGGTAATACAGGAGCAACATTAGCTGCTGCTTTTATGAATATGGGACGATTAAAAGGCGTGCTGCGACCAGCTATATTAGCAACGGTTCCTACAAAATCAGGCAGATATACAGCCCTGCTGGATGCAGGGGCTAATCCTGAATGTAAGCCTATTCACCTTGTACAGTTTGCTGTTATGGGGTCTATTTATGCTTCAAAAGTCTGGGGAATAAAAAATCCTAAAGTAGCATTATTAAGTAATGGGGAAGAAGAGTCCAAAGGAATAGAATTAACACAAAAAGCATATCATGTTTTAAAAAAAATTCCAATAAATTTTGTAGGTTATAAAGAAGGGTGGAATATGTTTGATAACAGCATTGATGTAGCTATTTGTGATGGGTTTACCGGGAATATTGTGCTGAAAACAATTGAAGGTGTTGGTATTACAGTTTATAATATTTTAAAAAATGAAATTAAAAAAAGTATTGTTTATCAAGGATTAGCAATGCTTATGATGAAAGTTTTTAAAGAGTTGAAAAAAAAAGTTGACTATGCTGAATATGGAGGAGCACCTCTTTTAGGAGTTAATGGTTTATGTCTTGTTACACATGGCAATTCAACCAGTAAAGAGATAAAAAATGGAATAAAAACAGCTGTTGAATTTATTAAAAAGGGTGTTAATAAAGACATTGTCAATGGATTGAAGAAAGTTGGTGTTAATAAATTTAATTGGCTGCATAGAGAAAAAGCTGTTAAAAAATAGTTGCTATTAAATATTTATTTATTAATATTATTAAAATTTTACAAGGAGGATGTATGGGTATTGATTTAAAAGGAAAAGTTGCTTTAATTACAGGAGGAGCTAAAGGGATTGGTAAAGCAATTGTAGAGATATTATCTGAAGCAGGATGTGATGTTGTTATTGCAGATTTAATGAAAGATATAGCTATAGCTACCTCAGAAGAGGTGAAAGATAAATATAAAAACAAGACTTTTCCTATTGATGTTGATGTTTCTAAATATAATTCAGTAGAAAAATGTGTAAAAAGTGTTATTGAAAGTTTTGGAAAAATAGATATTTTAATAAACAATGCAGGAGTTACCCGTGATACATTAATATTAAGAATGACACCTGAAGATTGGGATTTTGTTATAAATATAAATTTAAAAGGAACATTTAATTTTACAAAAGTTGTTTCATCTTATATGATAAAGGAAAGGTATGGCCGTATTGTTAATATTGCTTCTATTGTTGGATTAACAGGAAATGCAGGCCAGTCTAATTATTCAGCCAGTAAAGGCGGTGTTATTGCCCTTACAAAGACAACAGCTAAAGAATTTGCCTCAAGAAATATAACCTGTAATGCTGTAGCCCCTGGATTTATTGATACAGAGATGACAAGAAAATTGCCGGAAAAAGTCAGGGAAGATATGGTAAAAATGATTCCTATGAAAAATTATGGAATGCCTGATGATGTGGCTAATGCTGTGTTATTTTTTGTATCAGATATGGCTAAATACATTACAGGTCAATGTCTTGTAGTAGACGGCGGAATGGTAATGTGATTTTAGGAGGAAGATATAAATGATAGAATGTTTTTTAAATGATGTACAAAAAGAGATTAAGGATTTGGCATATCAGATTGCTGAAGAAAAAGTAAGACCTGTAAGAGCCAAATATGATGAAGAAGGAACATTCCCCTGGGATGTTATGAAGGCTTTATCACAGGCAGATTTGTTTGGTTTATACATACCTGAGGAATATGGCGGTTTGGGTGCTGGTGTTTATGAATTATGTCTTGCTGTAGAAGAATTAAGTAAAGTCTGCGGCGGTATTGCTGTAAGTTATGCAGCAAGTGCACTTGGAACATTTCCAATACTTCTTTCAGGCACAGAAGAACAGAAAAAAAAATATTTACCTGATATTGCATCAGGTAAAAGATTAGCTGCTTTTGGTTTAACAGAAGCAAATGCAGGAAGTGATGCAGGCAATATTCAAACCACAGCTAAGTTAGAAGAAGACCATTATGTTCTTAATGGAATGAAACAGTGGATAACAAATGGTGGAGAAGCAGAGATTTATGTAGTTATAGCCATGACTGATAAATCAAAAGGAGCAAGAGGAGCCAGTGCTTTTATTGTTGAAAAAGATACACCTGGATTTACTTTTGGGAAAAAAGAAGATAAACTGGGGATTCGAAGCAGTGCAACCCGGGAGTTGCTTTTTGATGATTGTAAAATTCCAAAGGAGAATCTTATTGGCAGGGAAGGAATGGGTTTTATTGTTGCTATGAAAATATTTGATGCTTCCAGGCCGGGTATTGCTGCTCAGGCTATTGGTATTGCACAGGGAGCTTTAAATGAAACTATAGATTATATGAGAACAAGAGAGCAATTCGGAAAAAAAATCATATCTTTTCAGGCATTACAGTTTATGCTTTCTGATATGGCAACACAAATTGAGGCAGCCAGAAGTTTAACATACAATACTGCCAGGATAATTGATGCAGGAGAGAAAAATATTGCAAAATATTCTGCTATGGCAAAATTGTATGCTTCTGATGTTGCAATGAAAGTAACTATAGATTGTGTTCAGTTATTTGGCGGATATGGATATATGAGAGAATATCCCATTGAAAAATTTATGAGAGATGCTAAAATTACACAGATTTATGAAGGGACTAATCAAATACAGAGAGAAGTAATAGCTTCTCATCTTATACGTGAAAGTGCAAAAAAGAAAAAATAGATTTTTATAATTTTTTAGGAGGTAATTATAATGGCTGATTTTGAAAAAGTAAAAAAAATTGTTGTTGATGAGTTAGGTGTTGACCCAGGTGAAGTTAAGCCAGAAGCATCATTTATCGATGATTTAGGTGCTGATTCTCTTGCAACTGTTGAATTAGTTATGGCTTTTGAAAAAGAGTTTGGAATGAGTATACCAGATGAAGATGCAGAAAAATTACGCACAGTCGGTGATGTAACAAAATATTTAGAAGAAAAGGGACAATAATTTTTTAGTTGCTTTTATTTTAGAGTATCGAAAACTGGATTGCTTTTTAAAAAGCAATCTTTTTGTTAAAGGCCGTATAATAGTTAAAGATTGAAGGGTTCAAGGAATCAAGGGCTCATGGATTCAAGTGAGGATTTTAGGGTAATAGGGTAAAGTGTATTTTCACTTGAATCCTTGAATCCTCGAATTATTTGACAGCACCTTCGGCCTTGAACCCTTTGACTTGCGCAGCAAGGCTTATCTTGAAATCTTAGTTTACTTGACAGCATTTTTGATTTTTGTGGTTAAGTAGTTAATTCTGGAGGTAAATAGTGAAAAAGCGAGTTGTTATTACAGGAATGGGTGTTATATCTCCTTATGGTGTGGGCCTGGAAAAATTATGGGATGGATTAATTAATAAAAAATCAGGTATTGTACAATTAGATTTTGACCCGGAAAAATTCAGATGCAGGATTGGAGGGAAAGTAAAAGACTGGGACCCTGAGCAGTTTATACCAAGAATAGAAGCCAGACGAATGGATAGATTTTTACAGTTTGCTGTTGGTGCATCTGATATGGCTTATAAAGATGCAGGGTTTAATGATGATAATTTAAATAAAGAACGTGCAGGCTCAATTATTGGTTCAGGTATTGGTGGAATGGAAATTTTTGAGAAAAATACAATATCTTTTATTAAGACTACAAAAGTCAGTCCTTATTTTATTCCAATGATAATTATAAATATGGCATCAGGTTTAGTAGCTATTAAATATAAATTAAAAGGTCCTAATTTTTCAGTTTCATCAGCATGTGCTACATCCAATCATTCTATTGGAGTTGCTATGGATATGATTCGTGCTGGTCGTGCTGATGTTATGATTACAGGTGGCTCAGAAGCAGCTGTCAATCCACTTGCCATACAGGGTTTTGCTATAATGAAAGCTGTTTCATTTCGATTTGATGAGCCTGAAAAAGCTTCACGACCATTTGACAGAGACAGGGATGGCTTTGTTATGGGAGAAGGTTCAGGTATTGTTGTTTTAGAAGAGCTTGAGCATGCAAAAAAACGAGGAGCAAAAATTTATGCTGAACTGATTGGCTTTGGGTTGTCTGATGATGCTTATGAAATGGTAGCGCCTGATCCTGAAGGAGGTGCAGCGGCTTTATCCATGCAGCATTGTTTAGAGGATGCTGATATAAAACCTGAGGAAGTGGATTATATTAATGCACATGGCACAGCAACTCCTGTTGGTGATGTAGCAGAAATTAAAGGAATTAAACAAGCTTTTGGTAAACATGCAAAAAAAATTATGATTAGTTCAACAAAATCCATGATAGGTCATTTACTTGGAGCAGCAGGTTGTGTTGAGTTAATTGCTACTATTCTTGGAATGCAGAAATCTATTGTGCTGCCAACCATTAATCTGGATAATCAGGACCCTGAGATTGATTTAGATTGTGTCCCTAATGTAGAAAGAAAGGTAGATATTAAAATTGCTTTTTCAAATTCATTTGGATTTGGAGGACATAATTCCACTATTGCTGTTAGAAAGTATGAAGAATAAAATAGATAAGAACAGAAAAAAAAAATTAAAAAAATTTCAAAAGATATTAAAAATCAGATTTAAAAATTTAAATTTACTTGATAAATCTTTAACTCATTCTTCTTATGCTCATGAAATATATAATAATGAGGAGCATAATGAAAAATTTGAGTTTTTAGGTGATTCATTACTTTCTGTGTTTATTGTAGAATATATTTTTTTTTATTATCATACATTACGGGAAGGAGATTTATCTAAATTAAAATCCTATATTGTAAGTGAAGATGTTTTATATGATATAGCTTTATCTATAAATTTAAATCAATTTCTTCTTCTTGGCAAGGGTGAAGAGATAACAGGAGGCAGAGATAAAAAATCTTTAATCAGTGATGCATTGGAAGCAGTTATATGTGCTTATTACATGGATTCAGGTATGAAAAAATGTAAGAAAGTGGTGCTGCGGCTTTTTAAAAATGTTATAGAAAGCAGTAATGACTTTGATAATATTATGGATTACAAGAGTGAATTACAGAAAGCAATTCAGAGAGTACATAAAACCAATCCAGAGTATTATTTAATAGATGAAGTTGGGCCTGCCCATAAAAAAATTTTTAAAGTCGGGGTGCGTATGAATAATAAAGTTTTAGGTATTGGCGAAGGCCCTAATAAAAGGGTAGCAGAAAAGGAAGCAGCTAAAAAAGCTTTGGAAAAGTTATAAAAAGGAGTTAATTATATGGAAATTATTGTAAGTATCAAGCAGGTACCGGATACAACAGAAATAAAAATTGACCCTGAGACAAATACATTAATAAGAGATGGAGTTCCAAGTATTATCAATCCCTTTGATGTAAATGCTATTGAGGAAGGATTACGCCTGCGAGAAAAACATGGCGGAAGGGTTACTGTTATTACCATGGGTCCTCCTCAGGCAGATACAGCACTCAGGGATGCACTGGCTATGGGAGTTGATGATGTTATTTTAATAAGTGATAGGAAGTTTGCAGGAGCAGATACATGGGCAACATCTTATACAATAGCAAAAGCCATTGAAAAAATGGGTAAATTTGATGTTCTTTTTTTTGGTAAACAAGCAATAGATGGTGATACAGCACAGGTTGGCCCTGGTGTAGCTGAATGGTTGGATATTCCACAAGTTGCTTATATAAAAAAAATTGAAATTAAAGACAATACAGCAAAAGTCCAGAGGATGATGGAAGAAGGATATGAAGAAGTAGAAATAAAACTACCAGCTTTGTTTACTGTTTTAAAAGAGATAAATGAACCTCGGATGCTTAGTTTAAAAGGGAAAATGATGGCAAAGAAGAAAGAGATAACAGTATGGACCGCAGATGACATTGAAGCAGAAGATGATAAGATAGGGTTAAATAATTCACCAACAAAAGTAGTAAGGACATTTACACCGACACCACGGGATAGGGGAGAAATTTTTAATGGAGACTCGAAGGATGTAGCTTCAGAAATTATAAAACGCCTTCGGGAAGTAAAGGTTATATAGACAAGAGGAGGAAATTGTGGAAATAATCGTAGATGCTGAAAAATGTACAGGGTGCAGTATATGTGTAAAAAGTTGTCCCTTTAATGCTATTACTATAGATAATAGATTAGCTGTTATAGGAGATGCCTGTACTTTTTGTAATGCCTGTGTTGATGCCTGTCCTTTTCAGGCAATTACTATTTATAGGGATGAAAAAAAACATGTTAATATAGAAGGTCATGAAGGGATTATGGTTTTTGGGGAAGTCAGGAATAAAAAATTGTCAAATGTAGCTTTAGAACTAATTTCTAAAGCAAGGGAGCTGGCTAATCAAATTAAGACAAGTGTTATAACAGTTATTCTGGGAGAAAAAATAGAAGATTTGGCAGGTGATGCTGTTGCTTATGGTTCTGATAAAGTAATTTTAGCAGATGACCCTGTTTTAAAGGAATATCGATGTGATTCTTATGCTAAGGTTATGACAGATGTTATTAATAAAGAGAAACCTGAGATTGTACTTTTGGGTGCAACAAGTATAGGAAGAGCCTTAGCTGCCCGAATTGCTGTCAGGATTAATACAGGCTTAACAGCTGATTGTACTGGTCTTGATTTTGATATGGAAAGAAGAATACTTCTGCAGACCCGACCTGCTTTTGGCGGCAACCTTATGGCTACTATTGAATGTCCTTATAGACGACCTCAGATGTCAACTGTCAGGCCAAAAGTTATGAAAATTGGCAAAAAAGATGAAAAGAGAAAAGGAGAAATTATAAAATATAAAGCAGGGATAAATGAAGCTGATATAAGAACTAAGATACTTAAAATTGTAAATCAATCCCAGGGAGAAATTAATTTAGAAGAAGCTGAGATTATTGTATCAGGAGGAAGGGGCATTCATAAGCCTGAGAATTTTTCCCTTATAAAAGAATTAGCAGAAACTTTAGGTGCTGCTGTTGGTGCATCCAGAGCTACTGTTGATGCTGGATGGATTGAAGCCCATCATCAGGTAGGTCAGACAGGAAAAACTGTTGCTCCAAAATTATACATAGCTTGTGGAATTTCAGGTGCTATTCAGCATTTAGCAGGCATGCAGACTTCTGATATAATTATTGCAATTAATAAAGATTCGGATGCACCTATATTTAATGTTGCGACTTATGGTATTGTTGGAGATTTATTTGAAGTTATACCTGCATTAATTAAAGAAATTAAAAAAGTAAAATGACTTGAATGAGTTAAAAGAAAAATATTTTTTTTTGGTAGATTTCTTTTTGCCTGAGAGTGAAAATCTTTTTTTAAAAAAAAATTTAATTGTCAGAAAAAATCATTATTTAAATTATCTTAATTATTTTATTTATCCCATTCAATATAAAGGTTTTTTTAATGCATCTTTTTTTATTTTACTTTTACGTGAAGATTTTTTATTTCAGGATAAAGCTTCTTTTTTAAGTACTGTTGAAGATTCCCTTCACCATGGACTGAAGAATATTTATTTGCTTAATTTTAAAAAACTTCAAATTAATATAAATCATTATGTTGATGAGGTTGATTTTAATAGTAATTATCTGCTTCTGCAATATGAATTAAATACACAGCAGAATAATTTTTCATTTCATATAATTATAACATGGGATTTCCTAAATTGTTTTATTAATGGTCTGGTAAGTGAAAAAAATATAGATACAAAAAATGATATATCTGAATTATTAGCATATTTAAAATTACGATTATACAGAGATAGTATTACAAGTTTCTGGGATTTAAGAAATTTTGTAAGTGAGTTGAGTGATAAAAATATTCAACTGCTTTTAAACCAGTTATTAAAAAATAATATTGTAGAAGAGACAATGCTTACAGGGTTTATAGCTGGATTTCATAATAATGAGATAGTTGCCAGGCTTTTGAAAAATTTATCCAGAAATCTGCAGGATGATGTACAGAAAAACTTATCTTTTATAATGACAGATAAAAGATGGGTTGAAGAATCTTTTTATTTAATTAGATCAGGAATAGAAACCATGGTATTTGATAACCAATTGCAGATATCACAGTTGAATTATATACAGAAGATAAAAGACAGGATTAAAAAAGAGAGATATTTTAAAATATTTAAAGATAAATCTTTCCAGGATTATTTACTGGAGTTTTTTAAGAAAGATTTAATTGAAAAAATAAAATTAAAAGTTGAAAGAAAGCTTATTTTAATAAGTTTAAAAAATTGTGATGAAAAGTCAGTGAATTTTTTTCTGGAGAATTTAAGCAGGCATGCCAGGGAAGAATTTTTAAATGATTTATCATTTTATACAAATTCAACTGAAGAAGAAGTTTTTAAAATTAGGATAAAGATTATTGAGGAAGTGAAAAGTCTAATATATGAAAAAGAAGCAGAAGATATAGCTGTTTTTAAAAATATTATAATGAACCTTGCACCTTTAAATTTAAAACTTCTGATTGAAGAAGCTGGTATAATAAAATTTGTCCATGCTACAATCCAGGAAGGGAAGGAATTAAAAAAGCATATTCTTAATTCAATAGAAGGAGTTGAGAAGAGCCTTTTCATAGATTTATATAGTGGGAAAGTCCGTTTTAAACAAAGTTTCGGGGAGCAGACCATTAATAAAACTAAAAAAGAGATATTAAAAATATATTATTTTTTAAAAGGCAATGGCAAGTTGGAGTCTTAGTCGGGGCATTTGACATTTAAATAAAAAATATCAAATGGCCTGACCCCATAAGTTTTTATATATATTTTAGTTAAATTTTTTCAAAATGTTTTTAATTAGTTCTATTTCCTTTTTTTCTGTAATCATTTCAGATCATAAATCATTTAAAAATTCATTCAAATTACAAGTATAATTATTTTTTGATAATGAAAACTTTTTTTCAACAGAAGAAATGATTATACCTTTTTCTAATTTAATATTTCTTTTTTTATTTAGACCTCTTAATCTTTCTATAGACTTCTCCATACCAGAGTGAGGCGTTTTACTTAATTTTATTTCACATGGTATTAATATACCTCTATTTTTTTCAATGATAATATCAATTTCCAAACCATTATTTGTTCTATAATAATATATAGGTATATTTTTTCCAATATTACTGAACTTTTTTATTATTTCCTGGATAACAAAATTTTCAAATAATGCTCCTGCTTGTATTCCTTGAAATAATGACTGTTTATTATTTGTTCCGATAATATAACTGACTAATCCTGTGTCTGTGAAATATAGTTTAGGAGACTTTGTTATACGACTTCCTAAATTTATATAATAAGGCTGTAAAAGATAAATAATCTGGGATGCCTGTAATATTTTAACCCATGATTTAATTGCAGTGATAGATAGTCCTAAGTCATTTGCTATAGATTGGTAGTTTAATATTTGTGAACAACGTGCTGCTAAAAGAAATATGAAATCTTTAAAAAAAGTTAATTTTTCTAATTTATAAAATGTTTGGACATCCCGCTCTATGTAAGTAGAAAGATAT
>CBDVEP010000049.1:0-19306 GCA_965373035.1 uncultured bacterium | reverse complement strand
CTTTTTTTCTTGACATTAGAATATATGTGTTTATATTTGTTTTTGCAAATTTATAAGCGGGAGTGACTCAGTGGTAGAGTGTCACCTTGCCAAGGTGAATGTCGCGGGTTCAAATCCCGTCTCCCGCTCATACATTTTTTATATTTATGAAAGTAGAAGCTAAAATTATAAAACAAGAAAATGCCTCAGTTTTACTGGATGTAGAGGTAGATAAAAATCATCTTCAGGATGAGTTCAATAAAGTTCTTCAGGAATATCAAAATAAAGCTGCTATTCCTGGATTTCGCAAGGGTAAGGTGCCTGCTGATATAATAAAAACAAAATTTAAAAATAATATAAATGATGATGTATTAAATAATATTATTCCAAAAGCTTATTCAGAAGCTGTTAATATTACAGAAATTACTCCTTATACAGCCCCTGAAATAAAAATTGAGTCATTTGATCAAAATAATTTAAAGTTTAAAGCTAATGTGCAATTAAAACCGGAAGTAGAATTATCTTCTTATAAAAATTTAACTTTTCATAAAGATGAATATAAAATTACACATAAAGATATTGAGAAGGAACTGCAAAAATTACAGGAAAAATTTGCAGACTATATTTTAAAAGATGATAAAAAATTACAGGATAATGATTGTGCCGTTTTGCAGGTAGAAGCTTATGATGAGGGTAAAAATAAAATTGATGAATTGTCTAATGAAAATCATAAAATTGAATTAAATAAAAGTAATATTTATGAAGAATTCTATAAAAATATTATTGGCTTAAAAATAGGTGATGAGAAGGAATTTTGCAAGGAATATCCTTCTGCTTTTAATAATAAATCACTTGCTGGAAAAAAAGTTACATTTAAAATTAAGGTTAAAGAAGTGCAGGAAAAAAAGCTGCCTGATTTAGATGATAACTTTGCAGGAGATGTAGGGGATTATAAATCACTTGATGAGTTAAAATCAGCAATAGAAAATCAATTAAAAAGTATGCTTGAAAATCAGTTAATAATAAGATTTGAAAAAAGTATTATTGAAAAGATTGCAGATAGCTCTAAATTTAAAATTCCTGAGAAATTAATAGCAGACAGATCTGGTACACTTTTAAATGATTTTAAAAACAATTTACAAAAACAAGGTCATGATTTTCAGAAAATGTTAGAACAGAAATTTATAAGCAAGGAGAAGATCACAGGAGAAATAAGACAGCAGGCTGTTAAAGATTTAAAAGAATATTTAATAATTATAAAAATTGTTGAATTAGAAAATATCAAGGTTAATGATTCAGAAATTGATGATTTTATTAAAGAGGAAGCTGTAAAGGCAAAACAGGATTTTGATGAATATAGAAAGAAATTAAACAAAGATATAATTTCTTATATTAAACATGACTTATTAACTAAAAAAGTAATGGGTTTTCTAAAAGAAAATAATAAAATTAAAAAAGGAAAGACTTATAAAATGGAAGATATTTTAAAAGAATCGGAGCAAAAAAAATGACATTAATACCTATGGTAATTGAGCAGACAGGCAGGACAGAAAGAGCTTATGATATATATTCCCGTTTATTAAAGGAAAGAATTATATTTGTTGGTAATGATATAACAGATGATTTATCTAACTCAATTATTGCTCAAATGCTGTTTTTAGAAGCTGATGACCATGAAAAAGATATTTTTTTATATGTTAATTCTCCTGGCGGTATTGTTACATCAGGACTGGCTATATATGATACTATGCAGTATATAAAACCTGATATAGCTACTATATGTGTGGGTCAGGCATCTTCCATGGGTGCTCTTTTGTTATGTGCCGGAACCAAAGGGAAACGTTCTGCTTTACCAAATACGCGTATTATGATCCATCAGCCATTAGGCGGTGCAAAGGGTCAGGCTGTTGATATTGATATTCAGGCTAAGGAGATATTAAGAATAAGGGATATTATAAATACTATATTTTCTAAACATACAGGTCAAAGCATAGAGCAGATTTCTAAAGATACAGATAGGGATTTTTTTATGTCTGCCAAAGAAGCAAAAAATTATGGAATAATTGATAAAGTTATTACTAAAAAAAGTTAATCAATAATATTAAAGGGGAAAGATATGCCAAAATATGTTGAAAATTCTATTAAACAAAAATGTTCTTTTTGCGGTAAAAGTGAATCTGATGTTCTTAAGATTATCTCAGGCCCTGGTGTTTATATATGTAATGAGTGTGTGGACTTATCCAAAACTATTATTAATGAATCATATAAAGTAAATGCCCAAGAACAGAACCAACATCAATTAAAACCAGTTGATATTCGATGTATATTAGATGATTATGTTATAGGACAGGATGAAGCAAAAAAAATTATATCAGTTGCAATTTATAATCATTATAAACGTATCAAGTTTCATTCTTTTATGAAAAAAAGAAATTCAAAAAATGACATTGAAATTGAAAAAAGTAATATTTTATTAATTGGCCCTACCGGGAGTGGAAAGACTTTACTTGCAAAAACACTGGCTAAAATATTAAATGTCCCATTTGCCATTGCTGATGCAACAGCTTTAACAGAAGCCGGTTATGTAGGTGAGGATGTTGAAAATATACTCTTAAGGCTTATTCAGAATGCTGATAATGATATTGCTAAAGCAGAAATGGGAATTATTTATATTGATGAGATTGATAAAATAGCACGTAAAGGTGATAACCCATCCATTACACGGGATGTTTCAGGTGAAGGGGTCCAGCAGGCGCTTCTTAAAATAATCGAAGGTACTACAGCTTGTGTTCCTCCTTCTGGTGGAAGAAAACATCCACATCAGGAATTTTTAAAAATTAATACAGAAAATATCCTTTTTATTCTTAGTGGTGCTTTTATTGGCATGGAGGATATTATTTTTAAAAGAGTTGGTTCTAACAGGATAGGATTTGACATAAACTCAAATGAGAAAAGGGTAAAAAAGAGTACAAAAGAAAAAATTTTAAACAAAATTATTCCTGATGACCTTATTCATTATGGTCTTATTCCGGAATTTGCAGGTCGGGTACCTGTTATAGCTATATGTGATTTGTTAATGCAATCTGATTTTATCCGTATTTTAAAGGAACCAAAAAATGCACTTATTAAACAATATATAACTATGTTTGAAATGGATGGAATTAAATTAACATTTACTGATAAAGCCATTACCACTATATCAGAAATTGCTTTTAAACAAAAAATTGGTGCAAGAGGGTTAAAAGCTATTCTGGAATCTGTTATGCTTAATTTGATGTATGATGTCCCATCAAAAAAGAATATTGTAGAATGTATTATTGATGACAGGGTTGTTTTAAAAAAGAAACATCCAGAATTAATTTATCTCTCCACAAAAGAAAATGAGGAGAGTGAAGAGATAGAGGAGAGTAAGAAGTTAGCATGAAAATTTTAGGCACACCTAAAAAAATAAAAAACATCAGAATAAAAGATACTCTTGTAAATGATGAATATCCAGTTGTTCCATTAAAAAATCTTGTTGTTTTCCCAACTATGACACATCCTTTTATGGTTGGCAGAAAAATGTCGATTTTAGCTGTTGAAGAAGGGATGAAGATTGATAAAAAGGTTTTTCTTTTAATGCAGAAGGATTCAGAGGCTGAAAAGCCCAAGGTCACAGAATTAAGTAAAGTAGGAACTATATGTGAAATTTTGCAGATTCTTAAAATTCCTGATGGTACAATTAAGGTTCTTGTAGAAGGAATCAAGAGAGCAAGGGTTAAGAATATTTATATTAAAGGAGGAATGTATAAAGCTAATGTAGAAGTTCCTAAAATGCCAAAAGTCAATAAAGAAAATGTAAATATAGAAGGACAGGTTCGCAATGTTACTCAGCTTTTTGAAGATTATTTAAAATATAACAAACGAATTCCACCTGAAAGTATTGTTTCTATTATGAGCCTGGATGAACCTGACCAGATTATTGATATTATTATGTCACAGCTTCCCACCAAACCGCAGTTAAAACAAAAAATATTAGAGATCTTTGATTTAAAAAAAAGGTTAAAGAATTTGGCTTTATTGATTTCTAATGAGATTGAGATTGCAAAAGTTGAAAAAAATGTACATGAAAATGTTCGTAAACAACTGGAAAAATCACAAAAAGAATATTATCTCCAGGAGCAGATGAAAGTTATTAGAAAAGAGTTGGGAGATAAGGGAGATTATCTTAATGAAGTTGATGAGCTGAAAAAAACAATAGAAAAAACAAGTTTACCTAAAGATGCTTTAGAAAAATGTAATAAAGAAGTCAGTCGCCTTGAAAAAATGCCTCCGCTTTCTGCTGAATCTTCTGTGATTAGGACTTATATTGACTGGCTGCTTGACCTTCCATGGAAGAAAAAGACTATTGATAAAGTAGTTATAAAAGATGCAAAGAAAATCCTGGATGAAGATCATTATGGATTAAAAAAAGTAAAAGAGCGTATACTGGAATATATAGCTGTCCGTAAAATGGTGAAAAAAATAAAAGGGCAGATTTTATGTTTTGTAGGGCCGCCTGGGGTAGGAAAGACTTCTCTGGCTAAGAGTATTGCAAGAAGCCTTGGAAGAAGTTTTGTAAGAATTTCTTTAGGAGGAGTCAGGGATGAAGCTGAAATAAGAGGTCATAGAAGAACTTATGTTGGAGCTCTGCCTGGTAGAATTATTCAGGGTATGAAGAAAGCAAAAACCAGGAATCCTGTATTTCTGCTTGATGAGATTGATAAAATGAGTACAGACTTTCGCGGTGACCCATCTTCTGCCCTGTTGGAAGTGCTGGACCCTGAGCAGAATAATTCTTTTTCAGATCATTACATTGAGCTGGCATTTGATTTAAGTGATGTTTTTTTCATTACTACTGCTAATACTGTACAGAATATACCCCGACCTTTAATGGATAGAATGGAATTAATTTTTATAAGTGGTTATACAGAAATTGAAAAAGTACATATTGCAGAAGGATTTCTTCTTCCTAAACAGATGAAAGAGCATGGTCTTACGGATAAAAATGTTATATTAACCAGGAATAGTCTTTTAGATATGATACAGCATTATACAAGAGAAGCTGGTGTACGGGAATTAGAACGAACTATTGCTTCTATATTTAGAAAAGTTACAAAAGAGATAGTTGAGAAAGACAGAAAGACCAGGGTAAATGTTAAAAGTGAGTCTATTAAAAAATATTTAGGACCTCATCAATTTAGATATGGGGAAGCTGAAAAAAAAGATGAGATTGGAGTCGCAACCGGACTTGCCTGGACTGAAGCAGGCGGTGATATTATTTCTATTGAAGTATCAGTCATTCCCGGGTCAGGTAAATTAATATTAACCGGGAAACTAGGTGAAATATTTCAGGAATCAGCTCAGGCTTCTTTATCTTATGCCCGCTCAAAGGCAAAAGAATATAATTTACCATTAGATTTTTATAAAAAGAGTGATATTCACCTTCATGTTCCTGAAGGAGCCGTACCTAAGGATGGTCCTTCTGCTGGCATTACAATTTCCGCAGCACTTATCAGTGCACTTTCTAAAATTTCTGTAAAAAAAGATGTAGCTATGACAGGGGAAATAACTTTAAGAGGAAAAGTCCTTCAAATTGGAGGGGTTAAAGAAAAAGTATTGTCTGCACACAGGGCAAATATTAACAATATTATTTTACCAATGGAGAATAAAAAAGATTTTGAAGATATTCCCAGTCAGGTAAGGAAAAAGATAAAGTTTTATTTTGTAGAAAATATGGAGCAGGTTCTTAAGATTGCTTTATCAGACAGCCGGCATATTAAATCAGCTAAATATGAAGTTATAGATCCAAAAAAAGAGTCTAAAAAGAAAAGCTTAAAAAAAAGTACAAAGCCTAAAAAAAGTATTAATAAACCAGACGGAACAGATTGGAATATTAATGAAGAAATACATCCAAGTTTATAATTTTGTTTTTTTAATGCTTGCAGGAATTATTGTTTTATTTTCTTCATGTGAGAATAAAATCACAACTCCAGAGAAAATCATCAATCAACCAGGTCCGGTTGAAACATATGCTGTTGATAACAGCATTACTGTTAAATTTTTTGGTAATAATATTGAAGAAGGATTTGCAGGATATAATATTTATATAAGTAGAAATCCAGGAATTATTAATCAAAATTTAAGTCCTGTACAGAATTCGTATGCCAGTACACCTACTTTACTATATGGAAATGCCGGGTGTTTCCCTAATGCTTCAGAAAAGTCTTATGTAACTGTAGATAAAGATTCAAAAGGTGCTTCTATTATTGCTCAGGAGATGTATTATGTTACAGTATCTGCCAATGTGTTAATCGGAGATAATGAATATAATAGTAATTTAACTGAGGAAACAGCTGTTACTGTAAGAACAAAAGCCGGGATTAATTTAAACAATCAGCAAATTTCAGATCAAACAAATGATGGCGTGATTTTTAACAGTAGTGGTGAAGTTCAGTTTATAAATGTTTCAAATAGTTTCATTTTTAATGGGACAGGTGATATGTTTTTTAGATTACAGGATATTGATGATTATATAACACCTGTTCTTTCCGTTGAATCAAATAATAATCAGATACAGGATGTGGGGTATGTAGGGAATATGGATGAATTTAATGATATACCCGCAAGCGGATATATTGAAAATAGTTATGTAACAGCAATTGAAAATCATTTATATATATTATATAAGCCATCAGTTAATAAATATATTAAAATTTATATTTCCCAGATTGATGGTACTATATCAGCTATAACATCTGATGTTATATTATGGTTTGATTATGCATATTGAATTTGCCACAGAGGCATAGAGATAAAATAAATTTAGAATAATTAATTTTAACATTATTATGGCAAATCAAAAAAGTTTAATGATTATTGGAGCTGGAATATTACAGATACCTGTTATTGAAATTGCAAAAGAAATGGGCTTAAAGACTATTGTTACGGATTATAACCTTGATGCACATGGAATGAAAATAGCAGATGTTCCGCTTATAATGAGTACAAAAGATGTTGAGGGAACGGTCAGAGCTGCAAAAGAGTATTCTCAAAAAGCACGGATAGACGGGGTAATAACAATAGGAACAGATGCTTCTATGACAGTATCTGCTGTGGCTAATACATTGGGATTGCCTGGTATTAAATTTGAGAATGCTGAAGCAGCTACTAATAAAATAAAAATGAGGCAGAAGTTTAAAGCAAGGCATATCCCCTGTCCTGATTTTTCTGAATGCTGGTCAATAGAGGATGCTTTTGAATTTGCTAAAAAACATGAATTTCCAATAGTTATAAAACCATCAGATAACATGGGGGCAAGGGGAGTAATAAGGATTAATCAATTTACAGAAATACAGGAAAGCTTTGATTATGCTAAACAGTTCTCTCCCAGTGGAGAATTAATTATAGAAGAATTCATGGATGGTGTAGAGTTAAGTATTGATGCTTTAATTTTTAACAATAAGATAATTATTACAGGTATAGCAGATAGAATGATAGATTTTGAGCCTTATTTTGTTGAGATTGGTCATATCATGCCATCTAATTTACCTGAAAAGCAGCAGAGCAGAGCTGAAGAAGTTATGAAAAAAGGGATTAAAGCTTTAGGCATAACCTTAGGTGCTGCAAAAGGGGATATTAAAATTACCAAAAATGGAGCTATGATTGGTGAGATTGCTGCCCGTCTTAGCGGTGGATTTATGTCAGCTTATACTTATCCTTTATCTTCAGGTGTTAATTTAATTAAAGCAGCAATAAAAATTGCACTGGGAGAATTCCCTAAGTTATCAGAATTAAAGCCGAAATTTAAAAAAGTTGCAGTGGAGAAAGCAATTATTCCTCAGCCAGGTGCTATTATAAGTATCAAAGGGGAAGTTCAGGCAAGAAAGATCCCTGGTATAAAAGAAATTTTTTTAGGAGTAAAACCAGGAGATATTTTTAAATCTCCTACCAGCAATGTAGAGAAAGCAGGAAATATCATTGGAGTTGGTAAAAACAGGAAAGAAGCATTGAATATTGTTGATAAAGCTTTAAAAACCATAAAAATAGAAATAGGCCCTGTTCCAGTTATCACAGAAAAAGAAATTTTAAGTAAGGCAGGAAGGTTGTTTAAAAGCTTTTGTTTTGCCTGTAATGTTTGTGATGGAGTATCCTGTAAGGGTCTTTTACCTGGAATGGGCAGTGCTGGTACTGGTGAAACTTTTATTAATAATGTAGAATCCTTTAAAAAATATAAAATTAATGTTAAAGTTCTGCATAATATTTCCAATCCTGATTTAAGTATTGATTTATTTGGATATAAAATAAAATTTCCTATTATAGCATCTCCCATTACAGGGACAGATGTAAACATGAACAATGCCATAGATGAATATGAGTATGCTAAAATAGTTATAGACAGTTTTAGAAGTATGGGGTCTATTGCCATGGTTGGAGATGGTGCCAGACCTGATATGTATTTAATAGGATTAAAGGCTATTGAAGAAGCAGAAGGCTGCGGTATTCCTGTTTTTAAACCAAGACTTTTCATAGATGATATCATTGAGAGAGTTCAGAAGGCAAATGAGAAAAAAGTTATAGCTACAGGTATTGATGTTGATGCTGTTACCTTTAAAACAATGAAGATGGAAAACCAGGCTACTGGTCCTCTTAATAAAGAAAAATTGATAAAAATCATGAAACATTCAAATACACCATTTATTTTAAAAGGTGTAATGACTGCTGCTGATGCTCAAGTAGCTCTTGAGACTGGAGCTGGTGCCATTGTGGTCAGTAATCATGGAGGCCGTGTTCTTGATTCTATGCCTGCAACAATTGATGTGCTGAAAGAAATTGTTGAAGTTGTGAAAAAGAAGATGGTTGTTTTTATTGATGGAGGGATCAGGACAGGATTGGATGTTTTTAAATGTTTGGCACTGGGTGCTGATGCAGTATTAATTGGACGTCCTGTTGCAATTTATGCTGTTGGCGGTAAGAATGAAGGAGTTATGTTTTATTTAAAAAAGGTTATTCAGGAACTTAGGGATACTATGATATTAACCGGTGCAAAAGATATTAAATCAATAAAACCGGAAATGCTGAGAAATTAGCTAAGCAAGAAGGAGAAGGAAATGCAGAAGACTTTTATTTTAGATACAAATGTTTTAATTCACGACCCGGAATCAATCTTTGCTTTTAAAGATAATAAAGTAGTTATTCCAATGACAGTTATTGAAGAGCTTGATAAAGTAAAACGCATCCGTGATAATGTTGGCTATAATACAAGGCAGGTTACAAGAAAAATTGATGAATTAAGGAAAAAAGGCTCATTATGTAATGGAGTGCCGATTAATGAAGGTGGTTTATTTAAAGTCCTCAGGATTAATGGAAAAGGGGAATGGCCTGATGGATTGGATAGAAATAAAAAGGATAATATTATAATACAAACAGCTTTTAATTTACTTAAAGCTGAAAAAAAAGTTATCTTTGTCAGCAAAGATTTAAATGCCAGGATAAAAGCAGATGTACTGGGCATTGAAACACAGGATTATGAAAAACAAAAAGTAAAGATTGTTGATTTTAAAAAAGGCTGGGAAGAAGTAAAAGTCCCCTCAGATATCATAGATAAATTTTATAAACAAAACAAACTAGATATTACAGACATAGAAGAAGCAATTAAGAAGACATCACTTTATCCAAATTGTTATATCCTACTTAAAGATATTGCTGATGATAATAAAACAGGGATAGCAAAATATAATCATATTAATAAAGAGATACTGCCTTTAAAACATTTTAAAAAAGATGTCTGGGGTATTAAAGCATTAAACTTAGAACAGAAATTTTTATTTGATCTTCTTCTTGATACTAAAATTAATCTTGTCACTATTATTGGACAGGCTGGTACTGGAAAGACTTTACTGGCACTGGCATCTGGTTTAAAGCAGACTTTAGATGATGCCCTTTATAAGAAGATACTTGTTTCCAGACCCATTATGCCTCTTGGAAAAGATATAGGATATTTGCCAGGTACAAAAGATGAAAAATTAAGTGTCTGGATGCAGCCTATATTTGATAATCTTTATTTTATTTTAAACAAGTCAAAAGGAGTTCACATTGAAGGAGGAGAATTAAGAAGTAAAAAAAGAGGTGCGGGTGGTGTTGTTGATTATTTTATAGATACAGAGATTATTGAGCTGGCAGCAGTAACTTATATCAGGGGAAGGTCTATTCCCCAGCAGTATATTATTATTGATGAGGCTCAGAACTTAACACCTCATGAAATTAAGACCATTATAAGCAGGGTAGGTGATAATTCAAAGATTGTTTTAACAGGTGATGCTTTTCAGATAGATAATCCTTATCTGGATGCTGAAAGTAATGGTCTTATATATGCAGCAGAGCGATTTAAGGGACAGGAACTTGCAGGGCATATTGTACTGAGTAAAAGTGAACGAAGCCCACTTGCAGCCCTTGCTGCTGATTTGTTGTGAAAATAAATTATTATTTCGAGTAACATTATGATTACAGTAATTATTATTTCAGTAGTAGTTATTATTGTTTTACTTGTTTTTAACTTTGTTCTTCCAAAAGGTGTTAATTTGCGTGAGATTAATAAAATAATAGAACAGGGTAATTATGAACATGCAAAACTTCTTCTGCAGAAAAATATTCATTATAAAAAATTTTCACCTGATGCTCACTTTTTATTAGCAAAAGTTTACAGGCAGACAGGACAATATGATTATGCTTTAATGGAGTTAAAATCCATTATAAAAAATCATAAGTTCGGCATTTTGGCTGTAAAAGATGACATATACAATATGGTTGGTCAGATTTATTTAAAAATGGGCAGGCTTAATGAAGCTTATATGCAATATATGATTTTAGAAAAACAGCATCCTGAAGAATATAATGTTGCTATTAATCTCGGGAAAATTCTTT
Source organism: uncultured bacterium (assembly GCA_965373035.1). GTDB lineage: Bacteria > Spirochaetota > JAHITG01 > JAHITG01 > JAHITG01 > CBDVEP01. The sequence continues at coordinate 8,386 of CBDVEP010000049.1, read as the reverse complement.
TGCATAAAAAAGAATTTCAGAATGCAGTAGCATATTATCAAAAAGCATTAAAGCTTCGATGCACTGATGCAGAAGCAATAGGAGGTCTGGGGATTTGTTATTACCTGCTTGGGGATTTTTCTAAGGCACATGATTATCTTGATCAGGCAGTAAAATTAAATAAAAAAAATTTTCAAGCCCATTATTATTTTGGTCTGTATTTTCAAAAAAAATTATTATATGATTCAGCTATTGCTGAATATGAAAAAGCCTTTGCTGATAAAAGCTTGCGATTAAAATGTTTGTATAGAATGGGAATGTGCTATCATAAGAAAGAAGTCAATGTAAGAGCTATTGATTCTTTTGAGCAGGCAATCAGGATAGTGGAGCAGACAGCAGATAAGATCAGGAATTATAATAAAAGAATAGGATATTTAAAGAATCCGCTTATTATAGATATAAGGTACCAGCTATCAGAGTCATATTTAATTGATAAAAATTTTGCCTCAGCAATTGAGCAGTGGCAGGAGATCAAGTCGGTTAATGAGAATTATAAGGATGTCAATCAAAAAATAAAGGAAAATGCAAGGTATGGAAAAGATAGAATACAGGATTTTTTAATTGTTAAGGAGATGGATTTTGAAAAGATTGCCCGTTACAGTGTCGGATACCTTGGATATTTAATTAAAAAATTAAAAATGGTTGATAAAGAGCAGTTTATTATTGAGGCACAGGGAAATTCCTCTGAAGTTTTTCAGGGGATAACACTTATTATGATAAAGAGAAGTTTTAATCCTGTGGGTGAACGCGATGTCATAGGCTTAATAGAGAGTATGCAGGAAAAACAGATAAAAAAAGGTTTAATTATTTCAGCAAACGGGTTTTCTCCAAATGCTATTCGGGCAGGATTGGGGAAGCCTATTGATTTTGTAGGAAAACATCAAATGATGCGGCTTTTAAAACGATATGAATATAGGATTTAAAATTGGTTAAAATTGGGGACGGTGCGTACTTTGTAACATTATATATTTTTAATAACCTAAATGAACGACAGTAATTAATGTTACAAAGTACGCACCGTCCCTACATTTTTAATTGACTATCTAATTTAATATAATATTTTTATGTCTTATGAAAAAAAAAATGGTATTAGTAACAGGTGCTAATGGATTTGTAGGCAGTAAAATTATAGAGAAACTATTAACATTAAAAAAGTACCAGGTATCAGGTATTGTTCGCAGGACAAGTGATTTGACTTTTATAAAACCATTTAAAAATAAAATAAAATTATATTATGGTGATATTCGTTTTAAAAAAACACTTTTAAATGCTTTTAAAAATCAGGATATTGTTATTCATACAGCAGGCTATGCTTCAGATTGGGGAAAATATAAATATTTCTATGATGTTAATGTAAAAGGCACAAAGAATGTAGCTGAATTATGCCTTCAGAATGGCATCAAACATCTTATTCATTTTAGTTCTGTTAGTATTTATGGCTTTGGCAAACGAATCAATGCTATGGAAAACACAAAAATTATTCTTAATAAGTTTTATTATTGCAGGACAAAGCTGGAAGCAGAGAAAACTATCAGGCATTTTATGGATGTTTTTAATTTGCCGGTTACGATTGTTCAGCCAGGATCAATTTTCGGTCCCAATGACAGGACAATGACCTATAAAATAATCGATGCAATTAATTCTTGCCAGTTTGGAATATGTGATAATGGAAAACATTTATTTTCTTTGCTTTATATTGATAATCTTATTCAGGCTGTTCTTTTAATAATGAATAAACCAAAGAAGAGTTTAAAGAAAACTTATATTGTAACAGATGATTTAAAAATAACATGGTATAATTTTACTAAATATCTTTGTGATATTTTAAAGAGACCAATGCCATGGATAAATGTCCCAAAATTTTTAGCCATGATTGTAGCTTTATTTTTAGAAATTGTATATTTAATTATGCATATAAAGACCTCTCCCTTTGTAACCCGTTACAGAATATCATTAATTGGTAGTGATTTTTATTTTTCTTCTAAAAAAATAAAGAAAGAATTAGGATACAAGCCTGATATAAATATAAAAGAAAATTTAAGGAACACAGTGGAAAGTTATAATCAGTATGCTGGCAGATAATTTTATTTTGTCTTCTAATAAATCCTATTCCTGATTATTCTGTCAATCTTATTCCACAAATCAGGGAATGTCTCATTGGTACATTTCATTATTAATTTTGTAATAGACTTATCTTTTGGCAGTACCAACTGCAGTGAAGATTCTTTACTTTTTTTTATTTCTATATCAGGTTCATTATGTAAATATTTTAGCATTTTTTTAAGAAGACCTTTTGATTTAAAAAGAATAGTATATTTAGAAAATTTTAATGATGAATTTAAAGACCCTTTTATAAGAGGTAAGGGCTTGATGCTTTTAATATAAAAATATTTATTATTTATTATGGCATTTATTTTTTTTCTGATATTTTCTTCCTGTACAGGTTTGTATGTAGTAAATTCAATGATTTCATTTTCTCCTTCCACCATAAGAGGTGGAGTGAAGATAAAGCTGAATTTCATCCTTTTATTAAAGCCCTCAGAATAGAGAACCGGCAGATCAATCATCCTGAATACTTTTTCAAAAACATCCCATAAATCCCTGTGGGAGATAAATTTAAAAAGCCCTTTTTTAATGAACAGGAGTTTATACTTATATCGGGAGTTGGTTTTTTTATTATTTTGTTTTAACTTATATTTTAATGTGGATTTTTTAGATTCCCTGTTTTTGATTTTATCATTGCAGATACCGCACAAGTAACATTTTTTTTCCAGACAACTATGAGTATATTCTTTTTTGCTGATTTTATTATATTCCTTTTTAAAAAAATCATTATTATATCCAAAGTTCAGTTTTTCCCATGGAGGGTTTTTTTTAAAATAATCTTTATCATATATATATTTTTTATAATTTATATTTAATTTTTTAAAGGAGCTTAACCATTGATTTAGATCAAATTTTCCTTCCATTGTATCAAAGAAATAACCTCTTTGTATTAAGTCATTCAGCACTTTTCCCATTTCCCTGTCTGCCCTGGAGAGAACTGCATCCAATAAAGCCATTTGAATATTCTGACACTTTAAATTAATCCATCTTTTATAATACTTATTTAAAAACATTTGTTTTATTTGATTGAATTTTTCTTCAATAATTTTATAATCCAGCTGCCCTTCCATGCATAGGGGAGTAAGGGGCTTTTTAGCAACAGGATTAATATGGAGATTAATTTTCAGGTGAAGATGCTCTTTTTTTAACCGGGTGATGATTTTATCCATAAGTTGTTTAATAGTGTTTTGTTCCTCTACTCCTTTAATAAAACCAATCATAAGATATATTTTAACTGTTTTCCATTTTTTTCTTGCCACAGTAACAAGGGTTTCTATGAAATTATCAAAATCAATATTCTTATTAATCATTTTTTGTATATTTTTATCCGCGGTTTCTAAGGCAAATGTAAGTCCTGATTTTCTAACAACATTTAACTCTTCAAGCAAATTAATTGTGAATTTATCAATACGGATGGATGGCAGGGAAAGTGAAATGCCTTTTCCATAAAAAATTGCATTTAAAGTTTTTAAAAGTTTTTTAAGGTATGAGTAATTACTTATACTTAATGATAATAAAGTTATAACATTATATCCTGTATTTTTTATAAGTTTATCCACGATATTTATAATACAGTCAATATTTCTTTCCCTTTTAGGACGATAATAATATCCTGCCTGGCAAAACCTGCAATTATTAACACATCCCCTGTCCACTTCAATTATAGCCCTGTTCTGTACAATACTAATTAAAGGAACTATTTGTTTTACCGGATGGAAGATGTTATTAAGGTCAGGGACAATATGACGCGTAATTATTTTGTTATTTAAGCTGGGGACATAAATGTATTTTATTTCATTGAGCTTTTTTAATATTTCTTCCCTTGAGTATTTTTTTTCTTTTAAGTATTTTATTTTATTGATAAGAGTAATAATCTCTTCATCAGCTTCACCTATAAAGAAGAAATCAATAAAATCCGCGATTGGTTCAGGATTTGCAATACCTGCCCCGCCTGCCATGATGAACGGCTCTTCTGTCCTTTCAGATGAGGCAAGAGGGATATTAGAGCATTTTAAAATTTGAAGTATAGGGAGATAATTTAATTCATACTGTATGGTAAATCCAATAATGTCGAAACTTTTAAGTGTGTGTTTAGTTTCAAGGGAAAACAGTTCAATCCCTTCCTGCTTCATTAATGTCTGCATATCTATATCAGGTAAAAATACGCGTTCTGCCAGGAGATGTTTTTCATTATTAATAACTTCATATAGAATTCTTAAGGAAAAATTGGACATGCCAACTTCATATAAATCAGGATAACACAGAATGGTTTTAAAACAGGATGGCTCCCATTTCTTTTTTACACTATTTATTTCTTCACCAATATATCTGCCTGGTTTTTGAACAAAATGAAGAATTTTTTCAAGTTTAGCTTCAGGGATTTTATTCATAAAAAAGAAAATAAGTGTCTGAATTCTACTTTCAAGAGAAATCAAGGATTATCACAAACATCTTTTTTCTTCTTGACTTTCAGAATAATTTATCTACATTGCTTAAACTATGATTAACAGCATGACAGGATTTGGTTACAGTGAGGCTTTTGTTAATAAGACTAAGTTTGTTATAAACATAAAAAGTGTTAATTCTAAGTATATTGATATTAATTTAAATACTTTTTCTGACTTAAACCGTTCTGAAGAGTTAATAATTAAATTAATAAAGTCCATGTTTTCAAGGGGGAAATTTGATATTTATATAGGGGTGGATAAAACCACACTTGCTTCAAGGTTGGAATTAAATGACCAGTTACTGGATGAATATTTAAAATTAATAAAAAAAATTCAGAAAAAAGATAAACTTATTGATAGTGAAATTCATATAAAAGATATAATTGGTTTAAACGGAATGATAAGCACTAAACAATTGAGGGAAGTGATAAATTTTAATAAACATTTAAAAAAAGGATTCCAGACAGCAGCAAATAATTTGAAAAAAATGCGGCGTATAGAAGGGAAAAACATATATGCACATTTTATACAAATATTGAATAAAATGAATTATATTTTAAAAAATATAAATAAGAGACTTCCGGATATTTTAAAAAATTATAAGAAAAGAATTAAATCCAAGATTAAAGACTTAATTAATACCAGTAAATATGATGAAAATAGAGTTCTTATGGAAGTTGCTTTTCTATCAGATAAAATGGATATTAATGAAGAGCTGGAAAGATTAAAAAGTCATCTGTCTCAGATGAAAAAATATTTGGATGACAATAAGCCCTGCGGTAGGTTAATGGAATTTTTACTTCAGGAGATGCTAAGAGAAGTAAATACAATTGGCAGTAAAATATCAGATATTGAAGTAACAAAAGATATTATTCTTTTAAAAGAGTATGTTGAGCAATTACGGGAACAGGCGAGAAATGTTGAATAAAATTGCAGATGTTTAAATTGATTTTGATTATTTATATATTTAATTAGCTAGTAGCCGAGACTTAAGTCTTGGCTACCATATATAAATTTTCATTAAATCGACAGCCTGAATATTTATTAATAATAAATGCAATAAAATATGATATTACAGCGAATTAAAAAACAAGGTCGTCTTATCATTATTTCCTCTCCATCAGGAGGAGGGAAAAGTACTCTTTGTGAAAGATTAAAAATAAAAATCCCGGAATTGGTTTATTCTGTTTCTACAACAACCAGACCCCAGCGGAGGGGTGAGAAGGATGAGGATAGTTATTTTTTTATAACACAGAAAAAGTTTGAAAAAATGATTGAGCAAGCTCATTTTGCAGAGTGGGCACAGGTACATGGATATTATTACGGAACAAGTAAAAAGGTTATTGATAATTGTATCAGAAAAGGGAAAACATGCATTCTTGATATTGATGTTATCGGAGGAATACAGTTAAAAAAAAATTATCGTCAATCCATATCTATTTTTATCCTTGCGCCATCTTTTAAAGAATTAGAAAGAAGATTAAGAATGCGAAAGACAGATAATGAGAAAGATATAAAAATCAGGTTAAAGAATGCAAAAAAGGAGCTTGAGTATCAGAGATTTTATGATTATGTTGTTGTTAATAACAAAATTGAGGATACAGTTAATAAAATAGTTGAAATTTTAAATAAAAAATAATATATATAATAAAGTAAATTAAAAAAAAGGAGGATGACCAATGAAATTTCCTATTCAGGAGATAATTAGTAATGACAAAAATAAATATGAAATATCTATTGCTATGATTAAATATGGTATTAAACTTGATGAAATGCCTGAGTTATTACTGGAATATAATGAAAAAGATAAAGATAAAAGATTAAAGATTATAATGAGTGATATTTTAAGCTCTAAGGTAAAATATACTTATAATAAATAAGAATCCCGCAGGTGGAAAAATTACCCTTAATTATAATTTGCGGTCCTACAGCTATTGGAAAAAGTTCCATTGCTGTTTCGCTTGCCCAAGGGCGTGGAGAGATTATATCTGCTGATTCCATGCAGATATATAAATATCTTAATATTGGAACAGCTAAGCCTGAAAAGGGTTTATTAAAACAGGTTAAACATCACTTAATAGATGCTATTAAACCAGATGAAGAATTTTCTGTTTATAATTTTATCTGTCAGGCAGGAAAAATTATTAAACAAATTCATAAAAAGAAGTTACTGCCATTTGTTGTTGGCGGTACTGGTTTATACATTCATGCATTAATTTATGGATTATCAGATGCCCCAGGTCGTAATGAAAATTTACGAAAAAAGTTAAATAGGTTAATTGAAAAAAGAGGTTTATTATTTTTATATAAAAAATTACAAAAGATAGATCCTGCCTATGCTTCTGTAATTAATGCCAGTGATAAAACCCGTATTATAAGGGCTTTGGAAGTTTATTATTTAAAAGGAAGGCCTTTTTCATTTTATATTGAAAAGCATGATAAACAGGAAAATTATAATGCATTATGGATAGGGATAAATCAACCAAGGGATGAGCTTTACAGGAAGATTAATTTAAGAACAGAACAAATGTATAAGCAGGGTTTAATTGAGGAAACAAGGAATTTGCTTAAAAAAGGTTTTTCCGAGGTATTTTTAAGTAAAAAAGGTATTGGTTATAAGGAAGCTCTGGCTTTTATTCATAATAAAATAACCCTACAGGAAGCTATTGAAGAGACTAAGAAAAAAACAAGACATTATGCTAAAAGACAGATAACATGGTTTAAAAAAGAGGAGAATATCAAGTGGTTTTATCCTGATAAGGTAGAGCAGATTAGAGAGTATATTAATTTATGGATAAGAGAAAAAGGGGACGGTTCTATTTTTTTCTAGTGTAATAAAATTTATATTTTGAATTTTGTAAAAAAACAGAACCGTCCCCTTTTTCTCTTTTTCTTAGTGAGGTGCAAAATGAAGAAGTTTTTTAAAACATTATTATTAATTATATTTACTGGAGTTATTATATATGCCTGCTATTCTTCTATAGTTATAGTGCCACAGGATAATATTAAAGTGGTTTATTCAAAAATTACAGGCGATTTAAAAGTTTTAAAAAGAACATTTAATATTGTTTTAACAAAAGTCATTCCAAAAAATGTTGTTATAAAAAATTATCCTGTTTTGATTCAGGATTTAAGTTTTATTTTTAAAAAGAAACTTACCTTACTGGATAAAGAAATTAACCTTTTAAAATATAAAATAGTAATTAAGTATAAATTAAATAAAGCTCAATATAAATATCTTTTTAATCATTATAATTCTGTTTCTGACATTAATAATTTTATACAGGAAAAATTTATATTTTTATTTCATGAAAAGGTTAACCATGCTGTAAAATCCGGTCTTAATCTGAATTCCTATCCTGATAAAGTAAAAGGACAAGTATTAAAAGAACTTAAAGAAAAAGTAAAAAACAGCGGAATAAGTATAAGCTCATTACAAATCATAAATATTGATATCATTCCGGATATTAACTATAACCAGATTAAGGATATGATTAATCAATCCTTAAAATATGAAGAGGATTTTAAAATGAAACTCAGGAAAATTGAGCTGGAAAGATTAAAATTGCAAAAAGAAGCAGAAAATGAAGTTGAGTATTTAAAAATAGTAGGAAAATACATTAAGGAGAATCCTCTTATACTTAAATATATGATGATTAAAAAGATTGATAAAAATGATATTATTTTTATTCCTTCATCTGAGATAGGATTTGATTTTTATAATTCATTTCAAAGACCACTGCGAAAAAAGCTAAAAGAAAATGATTGAATTTATAAAGCAGAAAATTCAAAAG
>CBDVEP010000048.1:0-19391 GCA_965373035.1 uncultured bacterium | reverse complement strand
TAACAGCAGTATTGCCAAGCTGAAAAAGATTTTGGTTTATTGTTGTCAGACGTGGGTCAATAAATGGTGTAATATTATAATTATCATAACCTGTTATGGATATTTTCTCCGGAATAGCTATGTTGTTTTCATGACAATAATGAAAGATACCAAAAGCAAGAGCATCATTGGTACAGGCAACAGCAGTAAAATCCTTTCCTGATTTAAATAATTTTTTTATAGATAAGTATCCATGTTCATAAGGAATATATTTATTCTGCGGGTCCATATCATTAACGAATATTACTAAATCTTTTGAAAATTCTATATTATGTTTTTTAAGAAAATCTTCATAAGCTTTGTATCGTTGATAATGGTCTGAAGCATTTATATCATGTGTGATGTAAGCGATTTTTTTATGACCTTTACTATACAAATAATCTAAAATTTGAGTCATTCCATCATAGTTATCCGTATCAATGTAATTATATTGCGGAAAGGAAGAATTATTAATAAGAAGAAAAGGTATATCTTCCTTTATAAAAGCAGAAAGATACTGTGTGTTCTTATTACTTAAAAGTACAATAATGCCATCTGCTTTCCTTTCTCTGATTAAAAATAGCAGATCATCAGGATTGATTTGATTATCTGCTCTTGCAATGGTTTCCTGATAGTTTAACATATTTAATGCTTCTGTAATGCCATCAAGAAGATTGGAAAAATATTCAGAAAGGAATATTTTTTTATCATTAATTAAAATCATTATATTAGGAAGTTTATTTCTTATTATTCTTGGTTTATAATTTTGATTTTTTATAATATTTAAGATTTTTTTTCTGGTTTCGTCTTTTACTTTTTCTGAGTTATTAAGAACCCGTGATACAGTTGCAATAGAGACATTTGCTTTTTTTGCAATCTTATAAATATTCATTTGTTATATCCCCTTACTTAAAGTTAATATAAAACTTACATAATCTTTTCAACTTCTTACATTTAATATAATACAAAAAAAAATAAAAGTCAAGCCGGAAAAAAGCTTGACTTTTAGGAAAAATGCGGTATATTGTGGTATATTAATATTTCAGGTTTTCTAAAAAATAATATAATATAAATTATGGTGCAATTTATTGTTTATGATGAAGGAATTAATTCTTTAGAATTTTATAAAAGACTAAAGTCTTAACTCCTACACTACAATTTTAGAAAACCTAAATTATTATATGGTATATTAATGTAAGAAGATGAAAAGATAACAAAAACTTTAAAAATGGATAAGAAAATGATAGGAATAAATTTTTATAATAAATTATGTTTGCCTGTTTTATATATTCTGATTTTTTCAATCTTCGCCTTTCCTCTACAGGCTAAGACACCTACTGCAAATTTTCTTCAGGCAGAAATAGGACCGGATATAGCTGGTCTTGCTGGTTCTGTTTCTTTTTTTAATAAACAAGGCTGGCTGCTTTTTTATAATCCAGCAGGATTATCTCTTGTAGATGAAATCCAGACAGGTATTTCTCATATTATTTCTGTTGAAAATATTTATTTTGAAGGTGCTTATATTTCCTTTCCCATGGATAAGGTTATTAATAGAAAAGATGTTATTGCAGTTGGATTACTTTATAAGCATTTTGATTTATTACTTACTGATAAAGGTGGAGAACTGACAGGTGAACAATTAAGTCCAAAGGATTTTGGATTGCTTTTAGGTTATTCCTTGCAATTAAATTTACACCTAAGCTTAGGTATAAGTTTTAAATATATTAAAAGTATTATAGAGCCTTATTCTGGCAGTACTTTTGCCGGTGATATAGGATTTTTTTATAAAACTGATATTTTATCCAAACCTTTGATTTTATCTTTATCTATACAGAATATAGGCACAAAAATGAAAATGATTCAAAAAGAAGAGCCCTTGCCCCTGATTTTTCGTTCAGACATATCTTTAAATGTTTTAAAAGCTAAAATTCATTCAATTAATTTAATCTTTTCAGGAAATAAAAACTATTATTTCCCCTTTCGCTTAAATGTTGGGTACGAACATTTTATTAATAAGATTTTTGTTTACCGTATAGGGTATAAATTATTAAATGATGACCTTGGCTGGATAACTGTGGGTGCCGGGGTTCATTATAAAAATTACAGTTTTAATTATGCTTATCAGCCTTTAATTAAATTTGGAGCAATCCATCAGGCTGGATTTGGTATAAAATTTTAAGTATCGGAGAGAGAGATATATATATAATGTCTATAAAAAAAATGATATTATCTATGCTTTTAATGGTCTTACTGCCTTCTGTATTTCTATATGGTTCTTATCGTACTCTTTTTGACAATTTTGAAGATGGTGATGCAAGGAATAGTTTTTATGGTCCATGGTATACCTATGATGATAGAAATGATACTGGTAGTGGTAATCCTCATGCTATTATTACACCATATCCTTTTTATGTTACCACAGGAGGTTTTAACAATTCTTTTCATTGTGCTTATATATATTTTGATTTAACCCCTTCTCTTTTTAAGGATAAATTTGCAGCACTTGCCTCTAATATTTTGGATGATGCTGTTAATCCGTATGCTGATTTTTCTCAATACACAGGAATAGGTTTCTGGTTTAAAGTCAGCTCATCAGTAGGCATGATTCAGATGCGTTTTGGTTATAATAATTATCCAGGGTTGCCTGAGGAGAAGGAAATGGGCGGAATTACGCCAAGAGGTTATAATCTTTATGGAGTGACAACTGACTGGAGATTTTATGTAGTAGCTTTTACTAACTTTAAAGTACCTGAATGGATAGCTGGTAATACTAATTTTGATGGTAGAGATAATGAGACTGGTGAAGTTTTATTTGACCCTTATGCTACAAAAGATAAATGGGATAAAATAAGGACAATTACTTTTTATTGTGGCTCACCAATGACCAAAGGCAAATTTTGGGTGGATGATATTAGCCTTGTAAGTGCTCCATTATATGAATTAAATAGAGATAATGATAATGATGGTTATAACAATTATATAGAATATGCTGCTGGTACTGATATTAATGATGCAGGTATTTATCCTGAAGAGAGTATTTTAAAAGATGCCAACCAAAATGGTATTTTTGATAAAAATGAAAAGAGATTTATAACAGATGTTTCAGTTAATCCTGATCCTATGAGTGTTGGTACAGGAACAGATATTACTATAACTATCTACAGAACTTCTGAAGGAGAAAAAGTAGAGTTAAATTGTGAAATTTTTAATTCATCAGGTGATAGGATGATAAAAAAGATTTTTTCTTTATTTAGCAGTGATACTTTTATATATTATTGGAATGGATATGATAAAAACAATAAAAAAGTAAAGCCTGGTCTTTATTTGATTTGTATAAAAATGAAGTGTAAAAATGAAGAAGATATTTACTACAGGGCGGTTATAGTTAAATGAAGTTTATATTATTTAAAGTATTATTAGTTACTTTATGTATGAGCTGCTTTATTTTTTCTTCTATTATAGAAGCTTCTTTTGAACAAAGGGGTATCGGTGCTCGTGCTGTTGCCATGGGTGGTGCTTATACTGCCATAGCTGATGATAATTATGCCCAGATTTATAATCCTGCAGGACTGCCCCAAAATAAAGTTAAACAGTCCATTAGTTTAACTCATTTTAAATTATATAATCAGGGTGATTTTTCTACTTTTTATGTATCTTATATTTATCCTGATACTGGATTTGGGGGTTTTGGCATAAGCGAACATTTTTTTGGTTCATTTGGTTATTATTATGAAAATATTTCCTCATTATCCTATGGAATGCCTATAATAGGTATTCAAAATATTTTTGTTTTAAATATAGGTTTGTCTTTACATTATTTATATAAATCATTCCGGGATGAAGACAAATATACCTCTGTCTCAGGACTTGGCACAGATTACAGTACACTAATTACAAGTGATGAGATTTTATTTTTAAAACTTTACTGGGTTTTTAAAGCTGGTTTGATTTTCCGAAAAAAGTATGTTGAAGACAGAAGAAGTGAATTACAGCCTGGTTTAGCTATGATAATTGAGGAAAAATATATTTTATCATTTGATTATAACAGTTTTAATAAAAGAACATCTCTTGGATGTGAGATAAAACTATTTGATGAATTTTTAGCTCTTCGCACAGGTTTTTATACTGATAAGAATGATATACTTGCTAAATGTATGGGTATCGGAATATATCCGGAAGGCATTAAAATAGATTATGGAGTAGATATGATAGATCCGTTACCTAAAACTCATCGGATTTCTTTGGGATTCCTTTTTTAGGAGCAGATATTAATGAAAAAAAATTTTGTAATTATTTTTTTATGTATTAGTTTACTTATTATATTATGTTCTAACCTTTCAGCACAGCCCAGGTTTCAGATAGAATTTGGTGGTGAAACAGAAAAACAGAAAGAAAAAAGTCCTGATAAAAAACTCTTAGAGGATTTTAATGATATTAGTGATGGATATTATATTTATTCAGGACAGGATGCTCAAATAGGCATTGATAAAGTTATGGATGAGAATGATTCCCGTCTGGAAATATCATTTGACATTAGAAGTTTTAATTATAGTGAAAATTGGCTGGTTGTAAGAAAATCTTTTGGAAGACAAGGGGAATCTTTTAATAGTTATGATGCTATTGAATTATGGATAAAGAGTGATGGAAGCGGAGGCAGGCTGGATATTGCTTTTGAAGATAATAATAGAAGACGGTGGGAATATCATAATAGTACTGTACTGGGAACAAAAAATAAATGGATTAAATTAAAGATTCCATTTAATCTTGGAGTTACAAGAAGTTTCTGGATTTCTGATACAGCTATAGATTGGAACCGAATTGATTCAATTTATATTGGTGTTTCTTTGCCTGACTTTGGAGTTCGAAAACCACTTCCTTTTAAAGGCTCTATACTGGTTGACAAAATAACATTAGTAAGGAAAGGAACATTAATTGGAATCCCGATTTTAGAGTATTTGCCAAATGGTTATCTTATAACAGAATTTTATACTGATGAAGAGATGAAAGTTATTAAAGAAGACCAGAAAGATAACTGGGGCATTTACCAGACAATTAATTTACTGGATAGACTTGTTTTTTTTAATGATTTTTCTTTTAATTATAAAATAGGCATTCCTGCCCGCTGGGTACTTGCTGGCTCTAAAATCAAACAAAAAGGGGAAGACTACAGGCTTTATTATCCTGATGAAGATGAGAATGTGCCGCGGTTTGCTGTTACTTTAAAAGAGATTTATCTTTTATATTCTCCAGTTATAAGTAAATATATCAGGCGAATTCAGCTTGGAACACATCACATTACATGGTCTCCAATAAACCTTATGGGATGTGATCAGTTAGTAGGAGCACGTTATGAAGGGTTTTTAGCTAAGATGTTATTTGTTGACCTTATTGGGGTGGCTAATTCCAGAACTGATAGATATTTTGGCGGCATTAGAATAAAGCCAGGTTTTAAAAATGATATTGTATTATCTTCTACTTTTATTCTGGGAAGAATGTATCTTAAATCTATAGATACTGAAGGTAACATTGTTGATAAAAAGCAGACAGCTGAGGATTATTCTTTATCCAGTATAGAAATATCAAAATATCAGAAAAATATATTTTTTTTTAATAATATCAAATTATATGCAGGATATTCTACAATGGTGGAAAAAGATTATGGGGGCAGATGGCAGTCCCCTGAAAAAGAGGGTAAAGATTTTATTTTTATAGGCAGGTGGGATAAGCCTCACCCCTATAATGGCGATTTTTTGAGGACAGGAACGATTTTAGATTTTTCCATTTTTTATATTGAATCAGAATACAGGTATATTACAAAAGATTTTGGAGGGTTTGGCTATAAGGAAGAACTACTACGCTGGATGAATGATACACCAGCTCATCTTTTAAATATAGAAAGGCGGCGAGAAATGAGTTTTATTCAATGGAAATACCGGCGTCTGGTTAGAGAAAGCTATGATAATCAAAAAGGTGTTCATTTAAAGACAGCTATGGATTTTAGAAAAAAAGGTAAAATAGAAAGTGAACTTGATTTTTCTTCAGAGGTTAAAAACCCTGATATTTCAGAAACAAGACTTCAGTTTGGCTATTCACGTGCTATAAAATGGTTTGTGCCTTATTACTGGTGGAGAAGTGAATTTGCTTATAATGGAAATGAAAAAATATTCAATACACAGTATCATGAAATAGCCTGTACAATTAATTTTTTTACTTTTGTAGAGTTTGCCTGTGGGTATCAAAAAGCATTTAATAAAGTAGATGATTCAACAAAAAGCACGATTTTTACAGAACTTATGGGGCAGATCCTTCCTAATGTAATATTAAGATTTAGAGTAAAATTAACAGATCCTCAAAAGTTAAATAAAGATTTAAAAGGTCTGGAAAGCGAATTCCGTCATGCAGATATAAAAGAGTATATTGATCACATGCCTGATCAGTATATCCAGGTTCTGCTTAAGATTGAGATTTAAAAAAAAAGTTAAGTCTTTAGACTTTTAAGGAATTAATTTTTTAGAATTTTTGAGGAATTAATTCTTTAGAATTTTATAAAAGACTAAAGTCTTAATTCCTAGGCAAGAAGGCCAAAAAGGAGTTAAGTCTTAATTTTTTTGTTAAAAGGTAGAGGAGTTAAGTCTTTAGACTTTTATATAATTAACATCTAATAAATTGAGGTAAAAAATTGAAAAAAGTATTTATCTTATTAATTATCTTTCATCTTAGCATTGTCTCCTCAATTTTAGCTGAATGTCAGATTGGAGCATTTGTGAACCCTGGCAGCAGAAATATAAATGTGGATTTATCAGTCGTAGATGAATTTGAATCATTAACAGGAAGAAATTTAGCTATAATTAATTTTTTTATAGGTTGGAATGACTTTCCTGCTGCAGATTGTGACCGTTGTTATCAGAATGGAAGTGTTCCTATGGTAACCTGGGAACTACATACAGGGAAAGGGACAAATACATTACAGGATATAATTGATGGTGGGCAGGATGAATATATTGAAAAATTTGCTTTAGCAGTTAAAGGGTTCGGGAAAGATATTTTTATAAGATTTGGACATGAAATGAATGGAAATTGGTATGATTGGGATGGCTTTCATAATGGAGCAAATAATACAAATTATGGCAATCCTGCTTTGTATGATGGCCCTGAGAGGTATGTTAAAGTTTTTCAATATGTCCATAATAAGTTTCAGGCAATGAGTGTGAATAATGCAAAATGGGTCTGGTGTGTTAATGCAGACTCTGTACCTGATGCGGAATGGAATAAAGCTTCAAATTATTATCCAGGAGATGTTTATGTGGACTGGTTAAGTATAGATGGATACAACTGGGGTGGTGGTTCTGGTTATCCGGATTGGGAAAGTTTTGATGAGATTTATGGAAGTATTTATAATGAACTGATTTCTCTTTCCAGCAAGCCTATTATAATAGCAGAATTTTCCTGTTCAGAGAAAGAAATTTCAGGTAGTAGTACTAATTATGTAGATAATAAAAAAGCAGAATGGATTACTGATACATTTTCAAAAATTAAAAATAATTATACACGAATTAAAGCATTTTGCTGGTTTCAGATTAATAAGGAAAGAGATTGGCAGGTCAACAGCGGGTTTTTAAGTTTAGACGCATATCGTCAGGCTATTAGTGATAAATATTTTTGGGAATTTGGAAGTACAGAAGTATATAGTGAAAAAATTTCACCTTCCTATACTGATAATCTTGATATTAATATTGGTCCTAATTATTTTAAAACAGGAGAATCCATTAAATGCAATATATTTTATCGTTTAAAAAGACAGAGTTATATAAGTATAAAAATTTATGATTCTAATGCAAGGTTTATCAGAACTATTATTGATAATGAAGCAAAAGAGGGAAATGAAGTAATTTATAATGATTACTGGAATGGTAAAGATGATAAAGGAAAGGACGTAAGTTCAGGTCTTTATTTTATGGATATCAAAGAAGGTGAGACCTTTCATAAAGTTGAGAAGATATTGCTGGTTAGATAGTAAGGTTTTAAGGATAGAGGAGTTAAGCCTTAATTCCTTGCTGAAAAGATAAAGGAGTTAAGCCTTAATTCCTTGCTAAAAAGATAGAGGAGTTAAGTCTTTAGACTTTTATTTAATTTAAAAGGAGATGCTATTTTGTTAAAAAAAACAAAATACTTTTTAATATTATTCATTTTATTGATAACAACTAATGCATACTCCATGTCAGATTTACTTTTAATTGAAATTGACCCTCAGGTATCAGCAATGGCAGGAGCAGGAGCAGGTTTTTTTAATAATGCAGGAGCTTATAATATTAATCCTGCTGGAGTTGGATACCAGAGTAAAAAAGAGATAGGGGCAGGTTATTTAAAATGGTTTGGTGGAGTTAATTTTTTATATTTATCAGGTAGAACTCCTGTTTCTCCTGATATTTCTATAGGTGCAAATATTTTTTATAGAGGATTGTCTTTTAAACAGACAGATGAATGGGGATTGGAAACAGACAAGGATGTTGACATAACCAGTTATATAGAAAATATCAGCTTTTCTGCCAGGATAATAAAAAATTTTTATGGAGGAATAGGCATAAAATTTATTCAGGATTATTTAGCTGATTATTCTGCTTCTTTTCAGGTACTGGATATTGGGTTCTTATACAGATGGGAATTTTTAAGTGCTGGTTTTTCTGTTTTAAATAACAGCCTAGGGGGAAGTATTATTTATCTAAGTGATGAGATGACTGTACAGAGTACTAAAAGAATAGGAATTGGAGCTTTGTTCTTAAAAGATAGATTAGGAGTTGCCTGTGACCTATTATGGGGAGATGCATTAGAATTAAGAGGTAAATATGGAATAGAATATCATTTTGGAAAGCTTGTTACAGTAAGATTGGGATATGATGATTATTACGGCAGAAATTTTAATTTTTCAGATGGTATATGTGCTGGAATGGGAGTCCACTGGAAGAATTTATTTATTGATTATTCCTGGTTAAATGGCGGAGATTTAACAAGTGATAATACATTCTTAGGAATAAACGGAATAAGCCGAATTGGCATGAAGTATGTTTTTTGAAATAGCTAAAAAGATAGAGGAGTTAAGTCTTTAGACTGTTAACTATAGTATTTTGTAAAATATTAATAAAAGACTAAAGTCTTAATTCCTTGCTAAAAAGATGGAGGAGTTAAGTCTTTAGACTTTTAACTATAGTATTTTGTAAAATATTAATAAAAGACTAAAGTCTTAATTCCTTGCTAAAAAGATAGAGGAGTTAAGTCTTTAGACTTTTAAAAGGAGATGGTTGGAAAATGATAAAACAAATAAATATTAAAAAAATATTATTTCTATTTTTCTTTGCTGGAATATTTTTTTTAGGTAATATAAGTTCGGTACAAGCAGAATATTTATATATAGATGATTTTGAAGATGGGAATATATTAAATAACTTAAATTATGCATGGTATCTTTATTCTTATGCTTTAGGGACTTCTTCTGCTACTGTATCTAATACAAATCCAGTAACTAATGGCGGTATTTATGGTTCAGCTTATAGTGGAATAATGATTTATAAAATAAATTATGGAGGAGGTGCTAATTACACTGGTATTGGATTGGGAACAAGGTTAATTCCTGATTATACAGGAGCTAACACAAATATAGATGCTCCTACTATTGATTTAAGTGCTTATGATAATGGACAAATAGCATTCTGGGTAAAAGGACCAAATTCACCAAATTGGAAAGCTCAAATCAGAACAAAGACTATAGACGAAGATAGTGGAAAATCCTATACACATTTTGAAGCAGGAGCTATTGGCTCAAGCTGGACAAGAATTACAATACCATTTAAATGGACTGATGATGGTGGGGGTAATGGTAGTGCTAATGGCTTTGACCAGCCTAATTGGGCTACTCCTCCTGTTATTGATTGGCTTCAATCAATAAGTAATTCTCAGAAATTTGAATTTCAATATGCTGATCAAACTATATCAGGGAGAATATACATTGATGATTTTACAGTTACATCTTATACTGATAATTCTCCACCTCCAAAAGTTTCAAGTATTAATGGAAATAATGGCCCTATACCTTGTTCTATTTCATTTTCTTTTCCTGTTCCAGTTTCAGATATTTATAAATATGTATGTGCTTATTCAACTAATTCAAGTGATTTGAATAGTGCTACAAATGAGGCTAATTTTACTGTTGCCCCAAATCATAAAACTCTTTATGCTAAAGTTGAAACAGGAACTGAGACTCTTCATTTATATGGACTTATACCTGGAGAGACTTATTATTTTAGATTTGTTGCCTGTGACAGGGCAGCAAATTATTCTACTAATATTTCAGAAATAGTCAGCGGCACTGCAACTCCTGTTACTGATCCTGTATATCCTGCTTTAATTATTGATACCTGTGAGGATGGTGATGATAGAAATGAACTGGGTGCTACTTGGTATACTTTTGATGACCATGCAGATCCTAACTATGGAAATTCAACTATCACACCCTCACCAGACAATTTTGTTATGACAGCTAATGGTTATCAAGATTCAGGATTTGGAAAAAAATATTGTGCATCTTATTCTTATGAATTGGGTGATGCTTATCAATACCGGTTTGTAGGTATGGCAACATCAATACCTGTGACATATAAAGATTTTAATAATTATACAGGGATAGCTTTTTATGTGAAAGGAACAGGGCAGAAAAGCCAGAGGATTAGAATAAATTCTTCTTTTAATGACCTTTTGGGTAATTATGATTATTTTTGTTATACCATTGATAATACTACAGATGAATGGAAATGGTATGTTTTACCTTTTACTGCATTTAAGCAGGAAGGATGGGGCACACCTCTTAATCTAACAAGTGTCTTATCCAATGTAGAAGCAATTGTTTTTGTTCCACCTTCTCAAATATCTGGAGAATCAGAACAGGTCTGGTATGATGATATTGTTTTATTAAAAGGAGATATTAACAGCCTTGTTAAAACTATATCAATTTCTCCTGAAAAGATACATTTAATTCCAGGTGAAACAAAGACCTTTACAGTTGTTGGAAAAGATGAAAATGGAAATGATATCCCCGTAACAGGTAATTTAACATGGGAAGTTGTAGAAGGAGATGCAGGAACTATTAAGAATACTGGTGAATTTATAGCAATGCAGTATGGATATACCCGAATAAAAGTAACAACCGGGATTAAGGATAGTGCTGGGAATAATCTGACAGCTTATGCAACTGCAGATGTTCTTGGTGATAGATTGTTTGATGAAGGATTCACCATTGGTCCTAACTTTATTAATACAGTAGAAAATCCGGATTTATATCCAAGGATTCGTTTTTACCTGAAAGCTAATCAGGAAGCAGTGACTCTTGAAGTGTTTAATGAAACAGGACATTTGATTAGAACCATTATTGATAAAGAGCCTGTTGATTCAGGTGTCAATGGAATTAACTGGGATTTAAAGGATAACAAAGGTGATAAGGTTTCCAGTGGATTATATATTATCAGAATTAGTTGTCCTGTATTGATTAAGGCACAGAAAGTAGTGATTGTAAATTAGGGTTATATATATTTTTGGAATTTACCCTTTAGGGTTTTATTTTTAAAGCAATGAAATCCTAATCGTAGATTTAGATATTGAACTGTATCTAAAACATTAAAAGTCTAAAGACTTAATTCCTATAGGATTTAAGACTTTAGTCTTTTATATATTTATATTAAGGATGAATTTCAAAAGCACAAAAAGTAGTGATTGTAAATTAGGATTATTATTATGAAAAAGTTATTTTTTATTTTAACTGTGATACTTTTCATACCATTAATTCTTTCTGCAAGCGGAACATCTTCTGCTAATTTTTTAAAAATTATACCTTCTGCTAAAGTAAAAGGTTGTGCTGATTCTCTGGGTGTATTTGATGCTGACATTGGAATGTCAAAATTAAATCCTGCTGTTCTTTCTGAATTATCCTATCCACAGCTTTTTGGAATGCATATATCTGGTTTTTCTGACAGTTATTATGAATTTCTTGGTGTAGGATTTCCAACTAAATATGGAGTTTTTGATGCTAATTTTTTTTATTTCCATACTGAGGAATTTAAACATTATAACTTATCAGGTGAAGTCATTGGATATATTTCTGAAAAGGGAATTACAGCTACAATAGGGTATGGAAATAATATCCTTAAAACCCCATCATTTCAATTAATGGGTGGAGTAAATATTAATTATGTTTATCAAAAAGTAGCAGATATAGTTGGTAATACCTTTGCTGGTGATATAGGATTAATATTTAAAACAGATATTTTAAAATTTTATAAAAAACATGAACAAAATATGTTTCTCTCTGCTTCTGTAAGAAATTTAGGTGGAAAAATTAAGGGGACATCTCTTCCAATGGCTTTACAGTTTGGATTTGGATATAGATTTATTGAATATGCAGGATTATTTAATGAGATAGTTTTTTATAGGGATGAGGCACTTCAGGATAATATAGGATTAGAATTTAATTATAAATTTTTTACAGTAAGAGCAGGGAAGATTTTTTCAAATGAAAGGAATAGTTTTTCTCTTGGAGGCGGAGTGAACATAAAATATGAAAATACTGTTTATATGTTAGATTATTCTTTGATTTCCATAAAAGCAGTTGATGATATTAACCATTGTATTTCATTGAGTGTATCATTGGATTAGAGGTTAGATTTTTATAATTAATTCTAGGTTAATAATAATAAAAGACTAAAGTCTTAATTCCTAATAAAAAAATATATAAGTGATGCATTACTAAAAAATAGAGGCTTTAAAAGAGGTGATTAAAATGGGGAAAAGATTTTGGGTTGGTTTATTAATAATTTGTTTCTTGTCTTTTTTTAGTTTAGAAATTCATGCAGGATTTTCTAATACTGGGACATTTGATGAGAACTCTTATGATGTAAAATATGGGAGTGTTGCCTGTGGTGATTGTGATAATGATGGAGATTTGGATCTGGTTGTTTGTGGTGACCATGGAGGGACAGGAGCTGGAAGAATTACCCGATTATTTATCAATAATGGAAATGGAAGCTTTACAGCAACTGATCCTGGTTTTGTAGGAGTGTATTACTCGTCTTTAGCCTGGGGTGATTATAATAATGATGGATGGCTTGATTTAGTAATAGCAGGAAATACTGGTTCTGGTGCTGTAACAAAACTTTATAAAAACAATAGTGGTTCATTTATCGAAGATATTTCTGCTGGCTCTTTTTTAGCAGGATTTGACCTTTGCAGTTTAGTATGGGGGGATTATGATAATGATGGGTGGATTGATTTATTAGTTACAGGTAGAAGTAATGCAGAATGGGCATCAATAAGAGCTAAACTTTATAAAAATAACAAGGGTATTTTTACTGATACTGGATTAGTTTTTAATGGAGCACATGGTAATACATATGGTCAAAAATTTATTGGATGTTGTGATTATGATAATGATGGTGATTTAGACTTTGCATTTATTGGAGGAATTAACAAGCTTTATGAAAATAAAGGTGATGGAACATTTACTAATTCATCTCCATTTAATACTGACAATAATCCAAGTTTAGCCTGGGGTGATTATGATAATGATGGATGGATTGATATTATATATCAAGGTCTTGATCGTGCCACAAGACTCTATAAGAATCAAGGGGATGGCTCATTTGCATTGTTTGTTTCACCAGCAATTAACAATAGATGTGATGTAGGTACAATTGCATGGGGAGATTTTAATAATGATGGTGATTTAGATTTACTTTCAACAGGATGGAGCTGGCATGAAGGAAACTCAAGGTCATCTAAGGTTTATCAGGGTGATGGAACTGGAAATTTTTCTGAATATGCAGTACTTAGTATTCCTGTCCAGCATTCTGCAGCAGTCTGGGGGGATTATAATAATGATGGGTTTTTAGATATTGTTAATACAGGGGAGAGAGCCGGTAATGAATTATTACGATTATTTAAGAATACATTATATACGAACACTTCGCCTAATACTTCTCCATTACCACCTTCTGATCTTAATATTACATGGTCAAATAATGATGCAACTTTTAGCTGGTCTGCTGGTTCTGATATAGAGACCCTTACTGCCTCCCTTACATATAATTTGCGGGTTGGGACTTCCCTGCATGGCTGTGAGGTTTTTTCTGTTGAATATTCAAAAACTCCATCTGATGAACAAGGACCAGGACGGGGATTTGGCAATGTCTGGCATAATTCTAACTGGACTATAAAAGGACTTAACCCGGATAAAGTATATTATTTTGAAGTACAGACCGTTGATAATGGATTTAGCCGTTCTCCATGGAGACAATATGCAATACCCAGTATGGTTATGTTAAAACCTGCCGGTGAAAATGCATTTGCCGAGAATTTTTATCAGATTGCATGGTATGATGAGGATTCCAGGGATGCTGATGAAAAATTAATTGACCCTGCTAAAATATCACTTTATTATGATAATGATAAAAAAGGGTATGATGGGACATTAATTGTTGCTGATATCAGTATAGATGATTCTAATAATTTTTATAACTGGAATGTGTTTTCATTGGAGAATAGGATTTATTATATATATGCTGAATTGTCATTTTCAGGAAAATTTGTTTTTTGTTATGCCCCGGGCAGTGTAAAAGTTCAGCATTCTGATATAAAAATTGTTAATAATGTTATTAATCCTGTTAATAATGATAAATTTTCTTTTGAGTTTAAATTGTCAAAATCAATGAATATCACAGCTAAAATTTTTAATTTACAGGGTGAACCTGTCAGGGAAAAGGATTTAGGAGGATATTTTAATGCAGGGGATAATAAGATTGAATGGTATGGAAAAAATGATGATGGCCAAATAGTTGGTATGGGGACATATATTTTAATTGTTGAATCAGAAGAAATAAATAATAAGATAAAAATTGCAGTGGTTAGGTGATTAGGTATTAAAAGTCTAAAGACTTAATTCCTATAGGATTTAAGACTTTAGTCTTTTATTATATAAAATTCTAAAGAATTAATTCCATAAAAATAAGGAATTAAGACTTTAGTCTTTTATTCATAAAACCTGCACCAATTTAAATAGCGGGATTTTAGATGACAATGAAATTATTAATTAGCATATTATCTTTACTATTATTTTGCACCTATGTTTTTGGAATTTATTCAGATGCTGGTATGAGTTCTGCCCAGTTTTTAAAAATAAATAACAGCTCAAGACCTGCGGGAATGGGAGGAGCTTTTTGTTCAATAAAAGGCGGAATAGATTCTTTTTTTTATAATCCAGCAGGGATACTGGGAATTAATTTTTTTGAAGCTGAGCTTTTTTATGCCAACTATTATGGTGAATTTAATCATACCATTATTTTAACTGGGTTAAATGTTGAGAATATTGGAGTAATGGCATTTGGATTTGCTTATTTATCTTATGGTGATATTCCCTTAACTGTATATGATTCTTCTTCAGGTGTTACAGACATTGGAGACACATCACCATCTGATAAATTAATACAGTTATCTTATGCCAGAATATTTTTAGATTTAATTGAATGTGGAATTTCATTTAAATATATCAGGCAGGATATTTGTGATTATTCAAGCTCCAGTATAGCATTTGATATTGGTGGAATAATGAAAATCCCTGAAAGTGATTTTATACTAGGATTGTCTTTATTAAATGCTGGAGGTGAAATAGGATTTATGTCAGAGAGTGACCATTTGCCTTTAACAATTGTATCAGGTGTAAGCTATAAGTATAAATTTTTAAATAAACACAGTATATTGGGAAGTTTTGATATCAGGAAAGTGTCAGATGAATCCATAGCTTTTCATCTGGGAACAGAGTATGCTTTTAAAAATATGTTGTTTTTAAGAGCAGGAGCTAAAATGTGTGAATGGACTTTTTCTGTTTTTGGTGGAGCAGGATATCAGTTTAAATTAAATGATATGTTTTTTAGAATAGATTATTCTTTAAATCCTACTGGCAATCTCGGTATAAATCACCATGGGTCAGCCAGTGTTAGGTTTTAGATGTTAATTAATTCCTATAAAAGTCTAAAGACTTAAATCCATGAAAAAATAAAAGTCTAAAGACTTAATTCCATGAAAAAATAAAAGTCTAAAGACTTAATTTTTTTTTGGTTTGGAGTTAAGACTTTAGTCTTTTATAAAGAGTTAATTCTGATTAAAGTTTATTTCATTATTTGTAAAGGATGCCATTATGACGATTTTATTATTAATAATAATTTTTTGTGTTCAGTTTGTCCAGCCAGTTTATTCTTCAGACTATGTTTTCTTTACTGAAGGATTTCCAATACCTTCTGGACAGAGTGGAAGTTATGGCTGGGGAACAGACACTGTTAATTATGTGGATTCCTCTGAATATAAATTTGGCAGTAACTCCTGGAAATGTGATGTAAATACACCATCAGAATGGTCTGGAGTTGGTATCTGGGTTTATCCCTTATATGATACAGCATCAGATTATTCTAATAATTATTTAATATTCTGGGTTAAAGGTGAAAATGGTGGAGAGAGTTTCAGAATAAGATTAGCAGATTCTGACTCTGATGCAAGCGGGACTAATGATTATTGTTATGATACAATTGTTATTGTTAGTAACTATACCACTGGAATTACCACATCATGGCAGAAAATTGTTATTCCTTTAGTTAATTTTCCTACAAATGGTGAGAACTGGGACCCTCCTGGTGCACCACATTATGGAACAATAGAATGGGAGAACATACAGCATGTTAAGTTTTCAGTTGTTGATGATACTTCTGGCAGTGAATTCACTATTTATGTTGATAATATTATTATTACAACAAATACAAATGATACAGTTGAGCCTGTAATCATAAGCCCTTTATCAGTTAATACTGATTCTATTGACTTAACCTCAAGTGCATTAGAAATAACATGCAGTTTCAGTGAAAAAGCTCTCTGGGAACTAATTATTACTGGAAGCAACTCATCTGCTTATAAAACATATCAGGGTTTTGGAATGAATGTTAGTATTAGCTGGCAAGGAGATGCTGATAAAGATTCGTCTTACTTTGAGAAAGAGAACTGTTCTGTAGTTATTACAGCAGAGGACCTTTTTGGAAATAAGTTAGATTCATTTACAACAGATGATACAACAAATTTTTCTATTTTGGAAAGCTTAGTGTATTATATTAAAGTTAATCAGGAAGGGTATAGAAGTGGAGGGGAAAAACTTGCTATTGTTTCCTGTGCAACTGACAAGAAGGATTCAACAATATTTTCAAATATAGATTCTTCAATCAAGTTTGTTGTAAAAGATAGTAGTGACAATTCAATATACAGCAATTCATTAATAGGGCCTGTTGTTGACTCTGAGGCAGGTGATGTGGTTTATAAAGCTGACTTTTCAGGTGTAAATACCATAGGTTCAAATTTTTATATTTTCATTCCTTTTTTGGGGAACTCCTATAAATTTAAAATTAATAGTGCTCCTTATGAAAATGTATTTATTAAAAGTATGAAAAGTTATTATTTTCAAAGGTGCGGTATGGCTCTGGTAAGTCCTTATGCAGAACAATGGACACATGGAGCATGTCATTTAGACGATGCAAAGTATCTGCCTGAAGATGGCGGAGGGCAAAGTACCAATGTTGGAGGATGGCATGATGCAGGTGATTATGGAAAGAAGATGATGACAGTTGGGATAACTGTTGATACAATACTACTGTTATGTGAATTTTTTTTAGATGAAATAGATACTATAAATTTAAATCTTCCAGCATGCAGTATTGCAGGTCTTCCAGATATTTTAAATGAAATAAAATATGAGCTGGACTGGGTTTTTACAATGCAGGAGACAAATGGCAGTGTACACCATGAATTAATTCCACAGAATTTTCAGTTTTCAATGCCTGATGCTGAAAATCCTGACAGGTATTTATGGAAATTGTCATCTTTTGCAACAGCAGATTTTGCAGGAATAATGGCTATTGCAAGCAGGATATTTAAAAATTATGATACAAATTATGCAAATTTATGTTTGGAAAAAGCAGAAAAAGCATGGGATTATTTAGAAGATAATCCTTCTGTTTTTCCTGTTGGAGGTATAACAAGTGGTTGGGTAACTATAGGGTATAAGGATACAGATGATTCTGATGAGAGGTTCTGGGCAGCAGCAGAACTTTATAGAACAACTGGTAAGGATAAGTATAATAATTATGTTGTAAACAATGTTAAATATAATTTCTCATCTGTTGACTGGAAGGATGTTTATATGTTAGGTGTTATTGCTTATATTTTTTCAGACCATTCTAATATCAACAATACTGTAAAGAATAATTTAAAAACTGCTTATATAAATACAGCAGATACAATAGTAAATGGCATTAATAATAACCCTTATAGAATGACATTAGAACCAGGTGAATTTTACTGGGGCTCTAATAGAAATACTTTAAGTGATGCTATGGTTTTAATTATAGCTTTTAGATTTACTTCATATATTAAATATTTAAAGGCAGCAGAGGATCAGCTCCATTATATTCTTGGACGCAATCCAATGGGGATTTGTTATGTAACAGGGGTCGGTTTGCGGTCAACAAGAAACATTCATCATCATCCTTCTCAATATGATGGAATAAGTGAGCCTGTCCCAGGATTAATGGCATTAGGACCGAATGAGTATAGAGATGATGCTGTACTTCAAGCATTAGACCCATCAACTCCTGCTTCAAAATGTTATGTGGATGTTTTTGAGTCTTATGCATGTAATGAAAATTCAATAGATGGAAATGCCCCTTTGGTTTTTGTTTCAGGTTATCTGCATTTTAATAAGGATTGGGTTGGAGTAGAACCACCGCCTAATCCTGATAATGATAAAAAAGAAGAGGACGATTCTCAAACTAATATTTTTAAAGATTTAAAACAAGCAAAAGCAGGTCCTATTCCTTATAAAAAGGGAATTGATTCAGGAGGTATTCATTTTGTAAATTTACCTTTAACAACAAAAATTCAGATTTTCACAGTGTCTGGATTGCATATAAGGACTCTGGAAGGTGTAAATACCCAAAATGAATTAATCTGGGATATAAAAAATGATTCATATCATAATGTTGCCAGTGGTGTTTATATTTGTGTTTTAAAAGATAATAAAGGCCATAAAAAAATTCTTAAAGTAATTTTTTTAAAATAATTTGACGAAGGAATATATTATATTATATTTTTTATATGATACGATGAAGCCCTGAGAAAGGCTGAACTATTACGAATATTTTTTGTAATATTTTAGATTTTCTAAAATTGTAGTGTAGGAGTTAAGACTTTTGTCTTTTATAAGTCTTTTATAAAATTCTAAAGAATTAATTCCTTCATCATGAACA
>CBDVEP010000047.1:0-19754 GCA_965373035.1 uncultured bacterium | reverse complement strand
ACCACTGAAAACACTGAAAACACTGAATTCAGTGTTTTCAGTGTTTTCAGTGGTTTTCATTTTTTATCTCCTTGATATCATGCTACCTTATTTTTTTTTAATTTTTTTTCATAGATATAAAGCAGAGCCGGTAAAACTGTTAATGAAATAAATGAAGAGAATAGCATTGTCAAAGCAATTAAGAGACCGAATATTCCCAAAGGTGGTAATGAAGCAAAAATTAATATTAGGAAACCCAGACCAACAGCAAAGGCATTATATAAAATAGCTTCTCCGGTTGTTGTAATGGAAATCTTTAAAGCTTTGCCTGTTTCTTTACCTGCAATCCTTTCTTCTTTAAAGCGACTGAAGAAGTGGATGGCATAGTCAATCCCTATTCCAATTGCTATACAGGATGTCATGGACGTTGCTACATCAAAAGGTATCCTGAACCATCCCATTACTCCAAAGTTTAAAAGCACAGTTAAAGATACAGGAATAGTGCATAACAAACCATAAATAAAAGACCTCGAAATAATAATCATCATAATAAGCACAGCAATAATTGCAAATGCTAAACTCTGGGTCTGTCCTTTCCAGATTAGTCCTAACATCGCAATGTCAATTACTGCGCCACCTGTTAAAACAACATCAACATTATCTTTGAAAGTCTCTTTTATTATTCTTCCTATCTTTTTAACAAGTTTTGATTTCATATGCATGCTGTAACTTCCCATTCGGGTCTGAATTAATGCCTGTGTATAATCAATAGTAACAAGCCTGTCCAGATATTCTGCTCCTCCCATGGATAAAAGCAGCATATATTGAGCTGCTTCTTCTCTTGTTGTTGGAAGTATTTTATATTCAGGATCTCCTTCATGCAGAGCCTTGTTAGCATCTTTTAACACATTGACTATGGAGTCAGGTCTGCTCAATATTTTTATGTTCTTTAGTTTGTTTTGAAATTCTTCCATCTGTTTTAAGACTTCCGGCTCCATAATATCACCTTTGATAACTACCTGTATTGTATCCACACCGGAAAATTTCTCTTTAACTATGTCATAAGCCTTTCTGACAGAACTGCCTTTTTTAAAAAAATTTATCATATTGGAATCCGTACTGATTTTTGGAATACTTATTATTGCTAACATAATGAAAATACTCATAATAAACAATACCACTCCTGGCTTTTCAATGATAAATTTAGAACTTTTATTTAATATCCCGGACAGACTAAAGAGTCTTGTTTTACTCTCTGTGCCCTGTTCATTCAGCTTTTTTTTAAATGGCGGGATTAAAAATAAAACTGCCAGTAAAAAAGTTACAGTGACAATAAAAGCCATACCCACACCAATTGTAACAGACATGCCGAACTCTTTAATTGGTATTAATGGGCTGAAATAAAGAGAGGCAAAGCCAACCATGGTTGTAATTGAAGTTAGAAAGCATGCAAGTCCAACAGCAGTAATAGTTTTTAAAAGTGCGTTTTTTTTGTTAAATCCCAGTAAAGTCTCTTCCCTGTACCGAGTAAGAATATGTATGGCATCAGCAATACCAATGCTGATAATAATTATGGGTAGAGAATTACTCACCATGGAAAACGGGATACCTGTAAATCCCATCAACCCAATCAACCAGATAACAGTGAGAATCACTATTGATAATGGCAGAATTATTCCTTTAAAGTTTCTAAAACTCAGGTACAGGATTAATAACATCACAAGAATACAAATGGGAATTAATTTCACCATATCTTTTTTTACGGTTGACTCCATAAAGTCGTCAAATACAGGCTCACCTGACAGATACACTTCTTTTCCAGGGATTATTTTGTTAATAACTTTATTTATATCATTAACTAACCTGGTTGAATCAATGTTTGCTTTTACCTGGATTAATATAGCAGTGGTTTTTCCATCCTTTGAAATAATATTACCTATATAGTTTTCATCAGATAATATTTTAGTTTTTAATTGCTGAAGTTCTCTCTCTTTATCAGGAATTTCTTTTATTAAAGGAGCAACTTCAATTCCTCCTTCCACCCCCCTGACTTCTTCAATATTTACAATACTGATTACTCTTGTTACTTTTTTTACTTTTTCAAACTCTTTTGTTAATTCATCTATTATTTTTAGATTGTCACGAGTAAACAGATTCTCAAAAGGTATAACCACCATAACAAACTCTGCACCGCCAAAGGTTTCATCTACTTTATCATAAGCTTTGACCCGGGAATCATCCTCAGAAAGC
The DNA here is from genome assembly GCA_965373035.1 of uncultured bacterium. Classification (GTDB taxonomy): domain Bacteria; phylum Spirochaetota; class JAHITG01; order JAHITG01; family JAHITG01; genus CBDVEP01. The sequence goes on along the minus strand of CBDVEP010000047.1, from coordinate 17,525 downwards.
ATGGAACTAAAGTCTCTAAACCCTGCTTTATTCATTCCCAGAAAAAATATAATTGTTATCAGTACAATTATACCCACTGTAATTTTTGGATACTTCCCTATTAATTCTGTTAATTTTGAAAGCATAACATTCTCCTCGTTTAGTTTTTAATTCATAGTTCTAAAGTTTATAGTTTAAAAAAATCCGTTGTTTATCACTCTTCATATCGTATCACTTTCCCTTCTACATGCAGAATATCTATGGTGCCAATGATCCAGTATTGCCTTTCATGCCAGATGCGTACATCAATCAGATTATCCCCGCCTTTATTATTAATAGCATCGTTAATAGCTTTATTTTTTACCCATTCCAATAATCCAATTCTTTTTTACTCGACTAACCTTTATATCTCTTAGTCCTGACTTGACAAAAAGAGATTCTAATTCCTTAATGCTAAATGGACCATGGGCTTCCGTGCTATGCACTGCAACTTCAAACCTACCGAACATGCTATTGCTTAAAAAGTCAGTTCTGGAATGATAACTCTAATGGATTCTAATATATATTTATTTACTTTATAATTTTTTAAAGTTAAGTGACATCCCACTTCCCAGGTTTATAATGACGCATTAAATCCCTACTACTTTGAATAATTGCTTCAATAAAACAAGTATTTTTCCGAATTTCATAAATTATTCTGTATGAACTATAAATAAGCTCACGATGAGAATCTACATTAAATTCAGGAACAATTCTACCAATCTTTGGATGATCTCTTTAAAACTCGTGGGGATTGTACTATCTTATTTCCAAAACGTTCAGCATAACGAGGTGAGTCCATTGCAATATAGTTAATAATTATTTCTAAATCTTTTAACGCGCTTTTTGTCCAGACGACTTGAGCCATTTTTCAACATTCCTTTCTGCTTCTTCTTGAGAAACTATATCTCCGGTATCAGCATCAGCCATACCTCGTTCAACTTTTTCCTGAACATAAATGTGATACTGAATATCTTCAAAATCACAGTCATCTGGTAACGATTTCATCATTTCAGCTACTTGATTCTTTGCATTGCTCATTTTCAGCCTCCATATTAAATCTTATATCTAGAAAATAATATAATATTTTTATTTTCAAAAGACAAATTTTTTATAAAAAATTTTTACAATGCATCAGTTACAATCATTTATATCAAGTTTGCTCTGTAGCTTATTCACGCTTTTTATTTCTAATTGAAGATATTTTCTTTAATCTTGTGCCGCGGTAATAATAACGCAGGATTTGGTAATATTTGTAACCTTTCTCTGCCATTCTTTTTGCTCCCCACTGGCATAACCCTACACCATGCCCCCAACCTTTTCCTTTAATAATAAATTCTTTCCCTATTCTTCTTACATTAAATTTTGTACTTCTTACTCTTGCTATTCCAAACATCATTCTAAATTTATTACCAGGGATAATAACTGATTTTCCTCTGCCTATTATTTTTACCTGTACCCACCTTCCTGAACTACTTTTTTTTGCTGGAATAATTGCTCTTATGGATTCTAATATATATTTATTTGCTTTTAACTTCTTTAATATCTCATCCTCAGTAAATTTAGCTTCCCAGTTATAATAAGCTGCATCACGGCAATAACTGCATGGAATTCCTTTTAAATAAGGTAAATGCCTGCCCCATACTTTTCCTGCATTTTCTGTATGACCACCACATACCGAATGAAAAAAAGCCTGAATAAGCTCATTTTTGTAAACTATAACTTCACAATCAGTTTCTAAAATTGCTTTATTAAAACTTGAATTTTCATTTATAATTCCTTTATAGACCTGTGCATAAGTATTATCTGTTAAATCATATAATTGTTCTTTATTTTTCTCAATATAATAATAAGCAAATGTTCTAGCTGCTACTGACTGGGCTTTTAATACTTCCATATGCCATTTTGGTGAAATCTCATTGGGAAGTACTCCTTTTATATATTCTTCTATATTAATATAATTAATAAAATATATTTTGTTACTATTGGCGATTATTTTTAAATCCCCTTTATATTTATAATTTCCAATTTTAATAAATCCTTTTGAATTATTTTTAAAATATAATGAAGGAAAAGAAAGCTTATTAAAAATCTCTACCTTATTATCCTGTATATCTACCGGGACATACGTATCCTTCATCTTTTTTATTAAACCAGAATCGCTGTGAAGTGAAAATTCTCCATCCAATAAAATTTTCTGAGGCTTTGTAGAAATTAAAATTCTAACTACATCATTAGCATGAACATAGGATAAAGTAATCAAAAGAATAAAAAGAGCTAAATTTAATTTTTTAAAAATCATAACCTATTGAAAAAAGCCCCTGCCATTTTGATAATGGAAGTATTGTAGAACCATTCCATGGAGTTGCGAAATCCAACCTGAACCTGAGCACATAAATACCAAACCGCAAACCCCAGCCCAGCCCACTTTTTAAATCTTTAAACCTGTAAACTCCTCCTTTTCTTCCTATCTGCCATTTTTCAGTATTATCCCATGCACTGCCAAAATCCCAGAAAAAAACAGCTCTTAAATTTTGTATATTAAAAGTAACAGGCCATCCAATCTGTATAACATTTACAAATGGATAACGGTATTCCATATTAAATAAAAACATTCTTGTACCGGAATATTCTGAATACCTATGACCGCGCAGGGTATTAAAGCCTCCAATATAAAATTTATTTTTATTTCTGTCCCTTCCCCATACAGAACCAAACTGGTATCTTAATGCAAAAGTATATTTCCTACTCATTAGAAAATACTTCCTTAAATCAATAAAGGCTAATTCATATAACCAGTCAGCTCCAGTTATACGATATGATTTTTCAAAACTTATTCTTCCTCTAAATCCCATTACAGGTCCTGTAATACCCCATAGGATAGTATCATATACAAATGAAAAACCACTTATATATAAATTTGTATCCCAGCTCTCAACTTCCTCTTCATTTTCTGAATGCCGGATATATTTCATAACTAACAAATCAACATCTGACCTGAGAAATTTTGTAAAAGGGTAACTTATCTTTAAATCAACACCATATCGTCTTTTATAAAATTTATCTATTTCATATCCAAACTCATCCTTGGTATAAAAATAATAATAATCTTTATAATGAAATATTCCAATTCCATAGTTTATTCTGTGTGCAAGATAATAATATATAAATTCAAAATTAAAATCATTATTCCCGCCTAAAAAATCAGTAGCAATTGAAAACCTGTGGTTTCCAAGTATATCACTAAAACCAAGGTATGTGAAACCACCAAATCCTGCTACAGAACTATAAATAAATCCACCCATTATCCAATCAGGTGTTAAATTAAACTTATATTCTTCTTTTTCAGATTCTTCAACATCAAAAGCTGTCTTTGTAATTTCTTCATTATTAACTTTTTGTGTTTCTTTCACAACAGAAGCTATTTTATCTTCAAGCTCTTCCGGAACATCCATAACACATACATCCTGACCTAATTTATTAAATGAAGAAAACACTATTTTTTTTCCATCCGGAGAAAAACAAGGGTCAGATACTGCTGTTATAACATCTGTTATTTTATACTCTTTATTTTTTATAATGCTATTAATGTTTGAAAATCCATTTACCTTTTTAATATATAAATCTGAAAATCCATCCCTGTCAGAAACAAAAACTAATTTGTTGTTTTTTTTATCCAGCCGTGGTGCATTATTTATTCCTTTAGAAGATACAATTTTAGTTATTTCATTTTTCTTTAAATTTAAAAGAAAAATATCATTATCCCTGGAAAGATATCCTTTATCTCTATTAGAAGTAAAAATAATATACTCAGCTGTCAGATTCCATGTAGGATATGTATCAAAATATTTATCCTTAGTTAATCTCTTTAGGTTATTACCATTAATATCAATAACATATAGATCATTTTTACCATTTTTAACTCCGCTGAAAACAATTTTTTTATTATCAGGAGATATATCCGGTGAAGCAAGAGCATCCAGTTCAGGATTAATAGAATCAATAAATTCTTCTTCTTTATTGTCATAAATATTAATTTTATCATAACGACCTGCCTTTGAAATAAAAACAAGATATCTTCCATCTCCTGACCATGACAGGACATTATCCTTGGAATGCATCTCTTCAAAGTCAGAAGTTGTCCCACTTTCTGCTAAAACATCTAATTCCTCTCCAGTATCTGCATCAACTATAACAAGACTCATATAGATATGTCTGTCAGTTAAAAATGCAATTTTTTTCCCATCAGAAGACCAGACTGGTTTAACATTATAAACAGAACCATCTGATAAATGCTTTGTTAATTTCTTTGAAAAATCTTCAGGATATTTTTTACTCTTTACTAATGGCCAGTATTTCTTTCTTAAATGTTTAACCCAATCTTTAAATACGTCATAATGAGATTTCCCAATAACAACTTTAAAAGAATGATGAAAATCTCTTGTTCTTGCAAAAACTTTTAAAATATCTCCAACTTTATATTTTCCATATTTAGTGGTTATGTAGTGTAAAAACCCCTGACCCTGCTTATAAACCATAAAATATTCATAACCGCGCAGAGACCAGAGATCTTCCAGTCTTTCAATAGGCACCAGCATATCATGTACTGTCGCATCACGAAGAAAGAGCTCTACTTCACTTTCCCAACCTATGGAAAAATATTCAGCATTTCCTTCTATAAACCATAAAGGAGGCATATGCATAAACTGCCTTGTAAACAATGATTCCCAGAAATTACCCAGTAAAAGATTAAACTGAAAACCATGGACAAGTTCATGATGAAGAACATGACGGTAATCTCCATAAGAACCTGTAAAAGGAACAACTATCCGACTTTTAAAAAATTCTGTAAACCCACCAGTTCCTTCTCCTATCATTTGCAGGATTACATTAGATTGTTCAAAATCATTATGACTGTTATAAATAATAACAGGCAGAACTCTTGTTAATTCAAAACGAAACTTAGCACTGAGGTCAGCTGCGGCATCTTCTAAAATTAAAGAAGTCTCTTTTGCCAGAAGTTTCTGACCTTTATTATAATAAATATTAAAATGAGCTGTTTTTATTATGTCCCAGTTAAATTTTTCATATTGTACTTTATTTTTACCAAAAGAAAATAAATGTGAGGATAAAAAAATTATAAAAAAAACAATAATAAATATTTTATTATGTAAGATGGAAGTCATCTTCCCCATCTGTATTGATATTTCCTTGTTTTCCAATTTGTTTTGACTCCTTTCTTTGTTTGATAAAAGTCTTATCAACTTTTTTAACTTGATCCTGCTTTTTTATATCTTTAATATTCTTAATAGTTATACTTTTTGACAGGGCAACAATATCACCTGTCATGTTCTTAAATGTTTTATTTCTTATTTCCAATCTCTGTGAATACCACTTAAGGCTGTACGAACTTAAATAAAAAACTAATATTATAAAAAGTAATATCAATATAATTCTTAAAAAATCAGGTAGAGAAAAAAAACTTGAATCTGCTGCAACTATAAATTTATAGCCATTTTTTAATTCCTTTTCAACAGTATAGGGAAACTGCTTCAACTTTTCAGTACTGTCAATTTTATATTTCAGTGGATAAGTAAAAATAAATTTTTTCTGCTTTTTTAAAACAATTATTGTGTTTTTAAATTTTTTGAAATTATCAAACAATTCAGATAAAGAAAAATCAATCATAATAAATCCGATATTTTCATCTATAATATTATTTATGGATTTTATAATACAAATAATATATTCATTATAATTATAATCATAAGTTATCTCACTGATATAATATCCACCTGCTAAGGCATTAAGAAACCATTCTTTACTGAGATTCTGATTAATAATATATTCTTCCACTTCACTTGTAAGAACAATTTCATAAAGAGAATTAAACATAGTTATACTTTTACTATCAGAAAAATTCCGTTTATAGAGGTTTAAATGCTTAAAGGAATCCATTAAACTGCGATTTTCATATTGAATAAGAGCACTCTGGACAATTACATCAGAAGAAATTGTTTCTGTAATCTTTACCTTGTTATCAATAAAATTATTAAAAACATCAAAATCCTTATTTGCAATACGATTAAGACTCTTGAAATATAAAAAATTAAAAAGCCCTGATATTTTTAATATATATAAAAAAAAGAGACAGCTAACAATAATCATGCTTATTTTAAATAATTTATGTGAATCATTTCTTTCCATATAATTTATTTGTCTTTATATCAATCCCCACAAACGATTTACTGAAATGTACATTAATAACATAATGCAGACTGCTTGTTTTTCTTTTATTAATTGAAAGTAAAAAGTCATCACCTTTAATAAATCCATTTCTTAATAAAAAATTAAAACCTTTTTTACTGATAAAATTTTTTTTAAATAAAAAATAAGCTATTTTTTGTTTAAAAATACTGAAATTTCTATCTGAATATTTATAACTTATAGCAACAATGTCCAGAACGTCTTTTATTTTTTTATTATCTATTTTAACATAATTTTTTATAAATTTTTTTGTAGGTAACACCAGAAGTTTATTCTTTCTAATTTTACTGATATTATTATACTTATTTATAAAATCAATATAAATATAACGCCCTAAATATTTTTTAGAAATTTCAAATAAAGAAGCCTCTTTTAATTTTAAAGGAGAAACCAAAGCAAGCCCTGTTTTTTTAGGAAGCCTGAATTCTTTTTCTTTATAAATTAACCTGCCGCCTCCTTGTAATAACGCTCTTAAACGTGCAATCTCATTCTTTAATTGCTGAATATATTCTGAATCTACTATACTTCCTTCTGTAGATTTAATAGCAATACTGGAGAGTAAAGTAACAGTTTCTTTAATTTCACTTTTATTACCTGCTTTATCAACAGCAACAATTTGAAAATCGTTTTCCCCATCATTTAAAATAATTGAACCGGAAAAAGTTTTATTTTTTTTATTAAGAGTTAAATTTATATCCCATGGCAAAACAGTAATCTTATAAATATATTCATCTTCAAATGTTCCTGAAAGTGCTAACTTTGGCAAATAAACAGTTGATGGTACTTTAGTTAGATTAATAACTGGTTCAGACATATCTAAAATAATACTAAAAGATTTAGAAAATTCAGCACCATATTTATCAAACATAGTTAGTTTATAATTATTTTTTCCTTCTTTTAAATTTAAATCCATGGAAAACTTTTGATTTGCTTTATCCACTGGTATTTGCATCTTGCCAGGATTTAAAATAAGCATCTTTAAATTTGGTTCATTATAAAATCCATTAATTTTAAAATTTTTCTGAAAAGTAAAGTCAGTAAGATTTACAAGTGTAAGTGCACTCTTCTCTGTTGAATAATAAACCCTTACAACATCAAAATATTTATTACCATTCTTATCAATTATATTGGCAGTTATGACATTTTCTCCTTTTTTCAGCCTTGTTTTTAATGAAAATTTCCTATTCTGCATATCAACCCTGGCTCTTTTATTAAAAGGCTCTATAAAAATATAACTAATATTATCATCAGACCAGCTTCCACAAACAGTATAATCTTTCTTAGAAACACGCAATCTGCTTTTATCAATACTAACAACAGGTAAAGAGCTGACAAATTCAATCACTGGACTGACAACAGCCTTATTACCAACAAAATCATATACTGATATTTCAAATTTATTAAACCCTGGTTCTAATTTAAGTTCATGCTCAAATGTAAAAAAATCATCTTCTTCCTTTTTAAAAGGAATCTCTTCATTACCTGGATTTAATACAATTCTCTGTATTCCACTGTCAAAAATTTTACCTTTGATATCTATTTCACGATCTTTAGATTTTTCAGTATAAGGTATGAGTGTAATAATTGGCTTTTCTTTATCATAAACTATTTTTGTGCTAATTGTAGAGGAAAGATTTGCAATATCATACGCTGTGATAGTAATATTATTTAAACCTTTTGCTAAAGGAATCTCTTTAGAATACTGCTTTAAAATCATGTTTAAATCTGCTTTTTCTTTTGTTTTATTATTAATATTAATTAATATTTTAGTTATATTATTTTCAATATATGTTCCTTTTAAAAAAATAGAATTAATTTTAACAGCTTCCGGCAATAAATTTAATGTCATTTGAGGCGGCTTTGTATCAACAACAAAGGAATTCATTGCAATATTCTGATTTCCTTTTTTATCTGTTACAATCAGCCTCACATCATAATTAATATTAAAAAGCTTCTCCACATCCCACTTTGCTAATTTATCCTGGATAGCATTGCCTATTTCTAAATTCACAACCCCTGTTGACACAAAGCTTTTCATTGCCTCATTTTTATACTCTATTTCATATGAATTTATATTGTCATGGTCATAAGCTGTTCCCATTATAATCATTTGACCTGGTTTATTGTAATAACTAAATGGGCTTATAGATGCCTGTGGTATCTCCTTATCAAATATGCTTATTCCACTGCCATCTGTACCAAACCAGATATAGTTCCCATCAACATCAATAGTACTTACTGAATTTTCAATTAATCCATCTTTTGCTGTATAGGTAAGCCAATTATCATTAATTATATTATATCTTGTTACACCTGAAAATGTTCCAATCCATAAATAAATTCCATCTAAATTTAAATTCTGTATATAATCATCAGCCAATCCATGTTCAGTTGTATATAATTTAAAAATTTCTTCATATTTATCAAAGCGTATTAAGCCATTAATTGTACCTAACCATAAATATTGACCTGCAATAACAATAGAACGAATATTCCCTTCCTGAAGTCCTTGTGTGGTATCATATCCTCCCCATAAACCAGTTATTTTATCATAATAACTTAATCCATTCTTTGTTCCTACCCATAAATAACTCCCTTCAATGCTCATACAATTAATAACATTATCAACCAAACCATTAATAATAGAAAAAGACTGCCATTTATTAATGACTTTATCATATCTGCTGATTCCCCAGAATTTTGTTCCTACCCATACAAAATCCTCATCAACAAGAATAGAACTTACAGCATTATCCACAAGTCCATCCTTTTTTGTAAAAATTATTATTTTTGAAGATTTTTTATTATAACGAGCCAGGCCTTTGTCAGTTCCTATCCAGATATATTCCCTGTCAACTGCAATAGCACTTATATAATTATCAGGCAGGCCATTCTTTATTTTTAAAACTTTTATTATCTTTTTTTTAGAATTATCATAAATAGCAAGACCATTTGCTGTTGCAATATATACTTTTTTTTTGTCTGTTTTTATTGTTTTAATAAAACGGTTTGGTAAACCATTCTTAGTAGTAATTGTTTTCCACTTTTCCTGGGCTTTTATTACATTATATAAAGTAACAAACAGGACAACAAGTACAATGATAAATACTATTTTATATTTTGTTTTCATTTTTATTAATATTTGCCACAGAGACACAGAGACACAGAGAATTAAAAATTAAAGATTTAAAATTAAAAAAATCAGGAAAGTCTTCAATTTTTAATTTTTAATTAATATTCGTAATAATTCGTGTAAATTCGTGGCTAATTTTAATTTTTAAACATTATGATATTTTCTCTGTGACTCTGTGTCTCTGTGGCAAAATTTCACTTCAACTTTTCCAATTGCGATAACTTATATTTCGCACGGTTTATGTATTTAATAGCTTTTGAATGGTTGGGATAAACCCTTAATACTTTTTTCCACTCAGTTATGGCTGCTTTTAACTTACCATCTCTATACAATTTAATCCCGGAAAAAAGAAATTCCTGGACTTTCTGCTGTGATATAGCTCTTTGTTTTGCTGTTTGTTTATTATAAATTTTGTTAGCTTTAGAAAAAAGAAGTCTTGTATCTTTATAATTACCTTTTAACTTTAAAATTTTATTAAATTTATTAATAGCTTTTTTATAATTTTTCTGTTCAAAGTAAGATAGCCCTGTTTTATAATAGGATTTAACTTTACTGTTTATTTGTTTCTCAACTTTACTTAAGCTATTTTTAGCTTCTTCATGATTTGGATCCGCCTTTAAAACACTGGAAAATCGGCTTTGAGCCTTTTTTAATTCTCCTTTTTTATAATAACTCAATCCATTATTAAACCATTTAGAAGCTTGTTTTTTACCTTTAAGTAAAGCCTCCTTGATTAACTCATTAGCATTAGGATCATTTTTATTATATTCTAAAACAGTGTTAAACCTATCTATGGCTTCAATATATTCTTCTTTTCCTAATAGCCTGTTTCCTTCATTAAAATAATCCTTAATCTTCTTAGTCATCTCCTGATAATCTTCTATTTCCTCATTTTCCGGTTCATACTTTAAAACTATTTGAAAATTTTTAACTGCCTTATCATAATTCCCCTTATTAAAATGGCTTTTACCATCTTTTTTTGCCCTGCTTATAATTTCAAATATAGCACTTTTAACTTCAATTAATTTCTGCTTTGCTTTGGAATGATTTGGATTAGTCTGGAGAGCTTTATCTAAATTTTCTTTTGCTTTTGACAGATTTCCCTCATCATAATATTTCACACCATCATTATAAAATTTATTTAAACTTTCAATTTTTGCTTTTTCGGCAAACTTAATATAGTCACCAATAATCTTATTATCCTGATCAATCTTTTCTGCTTTTTTCCAGACTTCAATGGCATTATTAAATTTCTTTCTCCGGTAATAAATTAAGCCTTCTGTAATAATTTTTGCAATCTCTTCCTGTTTACTTAACTTGGCAATTTCTTTATCACATCTTTTAATATACTTATATGCTTTCTTATTATTTTTATCTGTTTCCAATACTTTATTAAAAAATATTTTAGCTCGCTGAAAATTTTTATTTTGAAAATAATCAATACCATTCTGCATATATTCTTCAATAGTTAAAGAAACTTTATTTGCTTCATACTTAGCTTCAGCTTTCCTTAGCCATTCTACAGCAGGGCTATATTCTCTATCCAGTTCAAGCACACTTTTAAATTCTTGAATTGCTTTTTTATACTGCTTATTATTATAGTCATCTACTCCTTTATTAAAATATATTTTAATTTTATTCTGCAATTTAGCTTTTGATTTATCTACTCCTTTTTTAGCTTCTTTATTGTTTTTATCAAGTCTTACTACTTCTCTATAATGTTCCAGGGATTCTGGATAATTTTTTTGGCTGAATTCCTGACTCCCTAATCTTAAATTAAGAGCAATACTGTCTGAAACTAAAGATTTTGATTTTTTTAAAAATTGTTTAGCAATATCATTATCAGGATCAATTTTTAAAACTTTATTAAAACTTTCAATAGCTTCTCCAAGATGATTTTTTCTTAATGCAGCTTTCCCCCTCTCCAGTGGAACTCTTATAATATTATCATATTTTTCTCTTGCCCGGCTTAAATAATTCTGTGCATTAGAACTTGCAGGATAAAGATTGACAGCTTTCTCGAATTCTTCAATAGACTTCTTTATTTTATTCTGATTAAACAAGTCAATTCCTAATCTTAAATGAGCATCTGACTTTTTTTTATTTAAAGCCGTGGATTTTGACTCTTTAAGCTGCTTCTCTGCTTTATCTAAATATTTTTTAGTTTCAAGGTTTTTCATAAGGTTATAAGATCTTTGAAATTTATCAATAGCATCAGCCCAGTTCCCTACCTTAAAACTTAGAAGTCCTGTATTAAATAAAGTTTCTGCTTCTTCCTGTTTTTGCTTTTCTCTGGATTCTTCATCATGTGTAATTTTTAATATCTTTTCATTCTCTTCTTTTAATTCAATATTAGGCTCATGCTCAGGATTTAATTTCAATGCAGCCTTACATTTATCTAATGATTCTTCATGCTTTTTATTTTTAAATAAAGATAAAGCTTCTCCATATATTTTTTTAACATTACTACCTACAAAATTTTTAACTTTAGCAATTAATTCCTCTGCTTCTTCATTAGCAGGATTAATCTTTAAAACTTCCCTGAGTGTGGATATGGCTTTTCCATGTTCATTCTGGGAAATATGTTTTTTAGCCAGTTCCAGTTTCATCCCTATAATAACTTTTTCCTCCTCAGACATCCATTCTTCAGATTCTAAAAATGCCCGGGAATTATTAAGATAATATTCAGCCGTAGGGTCATACCGTTTATCAAGGACCTTCTGGAAATATTTCATAGCTGTTCGATAATCTTTATTCTGGTAAGCAACAATACCCTCATAAAAAGTCTCCATTTGTTTATCAATACCACTTGCACTTGTCTCCGGAAAAATATAAGAAGCACTAAAGTTTAAATTGCCTGCTTCTTTGTTTCTTATAGTTCCTGAATAAAAAACAAACTTTTCTAATTTTAAATTTATTCCTACATAAAAATTTTCTAAATCATATCCTGCATTTAAATTAATGTATTTTACTGGGGAAATTTGTAATCCAATGTGATGAATTAATAGCGTATCATTAAAAGAAGAAAGGATTGTTTTTTCAATTTCATAAACCAGCATTAATCTACCTTTAAATAAGTAATAATTAAATCCTGTTTGAATAGTTAAAGGAATATCTTCTTCTGTATTTCTTAGCTTATACCCTATAGGGAGAAAATTCTGAAAGGCAATTCCAAATTTTAAGGCAGGTAATATTTTAAATAATACACCAAAATCTAAGTCTAAGTTATTACCTGAATAAGAAAAAATATTATGAGAAAAAAATTTTCCTGTTAACCCAACATTTATTCCTTTTGTTATGGCTCTGCCATAACTTAAACCAATCTGTATATGAGAAGCATTATATGAACCTTTGGCTTCCTGTGTACTGTCATATATCTGCATATCACTTATTCCTGACCAGATAAAAGAAAACCCCAGACCTGTCTTCTCATTTAAATTATAAAGATAACTGACATAAATTAAATTCTCACTTCCGATAAAACTGCTGCGGTAATTTAAACTTATAGTTTTTCTTTCAATATCAGGGAGCCCGGCTGGATTATAAAAAGGAGCATTACCATCATCAGCAATACTTACAAAAGCACCCCCTAAACCTGATGGGAGTCCTCCTATTCCTTTATCATAATAAGAAAGATTGTAGCCTTTATATGTTTCAGAAAATAAAAAAACAGGCAAAAAAAGACTAATAAAAATATAAATTAATATGGTTCTATTAATTTCCATCCTTTAAAATCCTTTTTGTTTCTTTTAATCTTCTTTAAGTCATCTTCAACCTTGAAATCATCATTATTTTTATCATCACCTGCATAATTTTCCATAACATTTGAAATAATTTCCTCCATACTTTCCTTATCTACTATAGCAGTCTTTTCTGAGGATGCCTTTATCACTGTTTTTATACTCTTGGCAACCTCCACTAATGCTCCTGTTACAAGTTCTATCTGACTGGGTTTATTTTTTATTTTAAAAATTTTTAATCTTTTAAGAAGAAACTTCATACTAAGATATAAAAAACAAAGTACGATAATAAAAATAATTAATTTTACAATATTCATAATAATATTTACTAATGGATATTTTTTAAATAAAATACCTACATACAGATTAATGTCTTTTAATTTTAAAAACCTTATTTCAAATTGGTCTTTCCCTGTTTTAAATGATTTATTTTTAATACTTTCATCCAGTTTGTCTATTAAAACAGAATCACTTATATTTGAGTTTAAAATCTTATAACTTTTATTAAATAAAAAAATTTTATAACTTATATTAATATTATTAAATCCCTTGTTAAAATATGCAGGGTTCAATAAAAATAAAATATTCATATTTTTCTGATATTTTTTTAACAAATACAGAAAATAAGTCGCCTTATTAGTTTCAAATAAATCAATAAATGTTTTTGTGTTTTTTAAATTTTTTATTGTTTTTACAGCATTAAAATTAAAATCATTTTGTTTATGCATTCCTGTTATAACATTGTCATTGTTATCAAAAATATAAAAACCCTCTATATTTTTAAACCCGGATATAACATTTTTTATTAATAAATAAGATTCCTCATTTTTAATATTTAATTCTCTTTCATTTATTATATTCTGCATAAAAGTGCTGTTAACAATATTCTTTAGCTTGCTTAACTGCTGGTTGATATATTGATTCAGAGTCTTAACTGTTTTGTTTAATTCATTAATAATGTTTATTTCATAATTATTTAAAAACAATAAATTGTAAAACCTGTCTAATATATTAACATGATATACCTCATCCCTTGTAAGAACATTTTCCATTTTAGTAACGTCCTTTTTACTGTATTTTTCAATTATTCTTTCATCCTTAATTAAGTTTAAGAAAATTAATGTTCTATCAGTATATTCAACAATTTTTTCAGTAGATTCTTTAGATATTACACCTGGCATATTACCTGTTTTAGCAAGAAAAGCAATTAAAATAATTAAAAAGCAGGTCTGTCCTGAATATTTTAATACTTTTAAAATGATTTTTTTCCACATATTAATCATTATACCTCATTTTCAAAAGATGTCAATTATTTATATAGCTATTCTGGTCATTTTAATCAAGCTCACAATAATACTTCATATCTCTACTATTAATTCTCGGTAATTGTCTCCTGAATTTTAACCCCAAAATGTCTTCCCTGGGTTTCTATATAGGCAAGTACTTTATCACCTTTTTTTAGGTGAACAACTGAAACTGACTTTCCTTTTTTTTGTGTCAATCTAATGGTTTCTGCATTCTGCAATACAATAGAATAACTCTTCTTATTATATTCTGCCTTGACCAGTAACATAGGTCTTTTTTCGATTTTTACCCTTCCTACATAACTAATAAAAGTCTCCCCCTTATGATTTACAACTAAAATATTGCTACCGCTTTTTAAATCTGACAAATATTTAGTTTTATTTCCAGGTGTTAAAATATAAGCATGAACTGCCCCGGCATTTACACGAAAAGGTCTGGCATCAACATAAGGATTATCCAGACTTTCAGAATGAACTAAAAATAAGCATGAGGCACTATTCCCTGTTAACATCCCCTCTCCTTTTTTCATATTCGTAGTTGTATCAATACAAACCCTGTCACTTAAACCAAGAGGAGTAATATCTTTTATAATCACTTCCTCTAATCTGTATTTTTCTGTGGAAAAAGCAGCAGCTTTCTTTAAAATATTTTTTACTTTTACAGCATCCTGTTCATAAATAACAATTCCAGTAACACCTTTTTCCAAAACTTCCAAAGCAGTAACAGCTTCTTTTTCATTTTTCACACTTGCAAAAATTTTACCACCTTCTGCAATTAAATTTTCCAGGGGAATTATAGTCCAATCAGTTGTTTTAACTATAACTACATTATTTTTACTTATACCGGCTGCTCTTTGTTCATCTTTTTTGTTTTTTATTTCTATTATAAAAACATCTTTATTGAATTTTAAATCACTATCTTTTTCACTTATAATCATTATTCTGCCAAGTTCTTTAACTTTTTTTATATCTTCACTTTTAACTATTATACCTGTTGCACCATTTTCTAATGATGTAGTAACAATATCCTTGTTATAAGGTATACAAGAAACCCATATTTGTTTCATATCTCCTCCTGTTCAAATTTTATTTTAGCCACGAATTCACACGAATAAATACGAATTAAATATAAAACAACTAAAATTAGTGAAAATTCGTGTTTATTCGTGGCTTATTTTTTTTTAGCACGATCAAAATTAACTCAGCAATCCATGGATAATCAACTCCACTGCTTCATCTTCTGAAAGTCCTCTTGACATTAAAGTTTCAAGCTGCTTGGAATCAACACTTCCAATAGCTGCTTCATGTGTTATATGAGCTTTAGGATTGCTCACTTCTACAATTGGTATTGCTGTTGCTATTGCATTATCCTGTACTATTTCTTTACAGTCCACATGACCTCGCGCAAAAGGAGCTGTTGCTATTAATTTATTATAAATTTCTGCTTTTGCAGAGCCTCTTAATGCGACACGCGATGTAAGAACACCCCTGGCTGATTTACCAACTAAATATCCTTTTTCTTTAATTTTAATAACATCATTTTCAATGCCATTAATTCTTGCATTCATCTCCATTACACTATTTTCTTTACATGTTGTTTCATAGTCAATATCAAGAAACCCCACACGCCCTTTTAATAATTCAAACTCTGTTCTAAATATTGCTTTTTTATCAAGTTTAACAACTGCCTTAGGAAAAACCTTCATACCTCCTTTATCACCATGTATATGTCTTTCAAAATAATTATATTCAGCATCTTCTCCAATATTAATCTGAGCATTCATTATGTGCTTTACATCAATTGCATTAGGAAAAGTGCAGTGTGCTAAAATAAAAATTTTTGATTTTTTTTCAGCATTAACATTCATGATAATTTTTTGAACTCCTTTTTCAGGGAACATTCCAAAACATAAATGAACTGTTTTTTTAAAAGCAGCACCTTCTTGTATGGTCATATCAATTTCAACTCCATCATCCATCTCTTTTGTAATTACCTTTAAGCCGGGTAAAAGATGAGTACCAATAACTTTGTTATGATGTATAAAAAGATGAGCAATATCAGGATCATTTAACACATCTTCTTCTGTCTGTGTTGCTTTATACAAATCTTTTAAAAGTTTTTTATCATCACCCATCTTAATATGCCTCCTTAAATATCAGGAATATTCTTATGCCTGCATGGAATACATTTATTTTCAAAATACGGGATAATATTTTTAGTCTCACCTTTATCGATTATTTCACCATGACACATCAAAAAAGCATGATCAGCTTGTTTTAAAACAGCCAGGCTGTGAGTGACAAGCACAACAGTTGTACCTTTGTTTTTCAGCACCCTGATTATCTCAAATATTTTCTCCAGGGACTCAATATCAATTCCTGAATCCGGCTCATCAAGAATGACAAATTCCGGGCTAATAGCCAGAATACTTGCTAATTCAACCTTTTTTCTCTCACCACCACTTAATGTTTTATCTACACTTCTATTAATATAATTTTGTGTCAGCCCAACCTGGTTAAGAATATCTTTTATTTTTTTATCATTTTTATCTCCATTAGAAGCAATAAAATCTCTCACAGAAAGACCTTCAAACCTGGCTGGTTCCTGCCAGGCTAATGTAATCCCCTGCCTTGCTCTCTCATCTACATTTAATGTATTTATTTTTTTATCATTATAAAAAATCTCTCCCTTAATATTTCTATAACCTTTTAACCCCATAATAGTATAAGCAAGGGTTGATTTTCCTGCCCCATTTGGACCTACTATAGCATGAATATAACCTTTCTGAAAATCCACTGTTATATTATTTAAAATCTTTTTACCCCCAAGCTCCAATGTTATTTTTCTTAATTTTAATAAACCCATTTTCACTCCATATATCTTTGTAAGTAATCTATAAAATTTATTCAGGAAATATATACACTTTTATTTTACTTTCCATTAAAAATATAAAATTTAATAAATTTACTTGAATTTTTTTATAAAAGTATGTATATTATAATATTTAAGTATCCTCTCAAAATTTCATGGTAAAAAATAAAAAATCAGTCAATACTATTTAA
>CBDVEP010000046.1:0-19947 GCA_965373035.1 uncultured bacterium | reverse complement strand
TTCTTAAATATTTTAATAAAAATTATTTATTATTAAAACTTAAATGTCAAATGTTGAGACCTGACCCCTTTAAACTAAAATTAATTATTAGAAAATTTTGTGGTTGTAATGTTAACAGATGCTGAATCCATTATAAATAGTTTTAAAGATAAAAAAAATATTTTTCTATCCGGAGTATGGGGGAGTTCTTTTGCTTTTTTTATTTCAAGGATTTTTTCTAAAACAAATAAAAATTTTATTATCATATTTGATAATAATAAACAGGCTGAATTATTTTTTTTAGATTTACAATTTTTTATATCTGAAGATAATATAATTTATTACCCTCTGCTTGATATAACTCCTTATGAAAAGATTTATAATAAAAATATTATTTTCCAGCGGCTGGAAAGTTACAGTAGAATATCAAGTAAAAAATTTATATTTATAACTTCCCTGAAAAATATTTTTTTTAAGTATATTCCAAGGAAAACATTTTTAAAATATATAATTCGGATTAAACCCAATGATAAACTGGATTTAAATCAATTTGAAAATAATTTACTTCAATATGGTTATAACAGAAATCATAAAGTTTTTCAAAAGGGGACTTTTTCCATACGTGGTGAGATTATAGATGTCTTTCCTCCTAATTATTCCCATCCGGTAAGAATTGAGCTGTTTGATGAGCTTGTTGAGGAGATTAGATTTTTTAATATCAATTCACAGAAATCATTTAAGAAAGCAGAAGTCATTCAGATTTATCCAGCAGAAGAGATTATTTTAAATCAGGATAATATTAATAGATTTATTGCTCAATTAAACACTGTTATTAATAAAAGCACAAATAAAAAGCCAGACCAACTATGGCAGCAGCCGGTTTTTGATAAAAATTTTTTGCTGAATTTAAAGGAAAAAATACAGAGAAAAGAATTTTTTAATGATATTTACAGTTACTTCCCTTTATTTTATAAAGAAAAGGAGTCATTGTTAGAATGTTTTAACAAAGAAAATACATGTTTGTTTTTACCGGCTTATGATAAATTAATTGAATTATATAAATTTATTAATGAAGAAATGCATGAATTTTTTAAAAAATATATATCCCGTAGACAGTATGTTCCATCCCCTGAAGATTTTTTATTTTCTTTGAAAGATATTCAGGAAATTGCTAAAGACTATAAAATTATTTTTTATAATATTTTGCCTTTTAATGTTGAAAATGAAATTTCATTTCATGTAAAAGGCATTCCTGACTTTTCAGGTAATACACACAGGTTTTTTGCTTTTTACAGGGATAAAATAAAAAAAGATTACACAATAACTTTTTTATCAGAATATAAGGAGCCTTTGGAAAATTTAAAGAGCCTGATTAATAAGGAAAGTAAGGAGGGCTTTAAAATAAATTTTTATCAGGGAAAATTAAGCAAGGGATTTGAAATAGATATTTTTAATGAGATTTATATTCAGGATTTTGAATTTTTCAGCCGCATTAGAAACGATTATGCCAGAACTTACAAGTCAAAGATTTTAACACAACAGTTAAGCTCAATCTATGATTTGCAGGAAGGAGATTATATTGTTCATATTGAAAATGGGATAGGGATTTACAGGGGAATAAAGAAAATTAAATCAGATGATAAAGTCAGGGATTTTTTTATATTGGAATATGCGAATGGGATAAATTTATTTCTACCTCTGGAGAAAATTAATTTAATTCATAAATATATAGGTGATGAAGATAACCCTCCTGCATTGAACAAATTGGGAAGTAATGAATTTAAAAGAACTAAAAACAAGGTGGAACGTTCTATCATTTCTATTACAAAGGATTTAATAAAACTTTATGCAATAAGAGATAAAGTAAAAGGATATAAATTTTTTTCTGATTCGCTGTGGCAGAAACAGTTTGAATTATCATTTAAGTATGTAGAAACCCCTGACCAGGTTAAGGTTTTAAAAGAAATAAAAGATGAGATGGAAAGTGATAAACCAATGGACAGATTATTATGCGGTGATGTAGGATATGGTAAAACAGAAGTAGCACTCAGGGTTGCTTTTAAAACAGTTATGGCAGGAAAACAGGCAGCACTTCTGGTGCCAACTACAATTCTTGCACAGCAGCATCATAATACTTTTAAAGAAAGGCTTCAGGATTATCCTGTTAGGGTAGAAGTAATAAGCCGTTTTATAAGTGCAAAAAAACAGAAAAAGGTTTTAAAAGAATTACATGAAGGTAAAGTTGATATTATTATTGGAACACATAGGCTTTTATCACCGGATGTAAAATTTAATGATATTGGGTTAATTATTATTGATGAAGAACAGAGATTTGGAGTTGCACATAAAGAGAAGTTAAAGATGATAAGGCATATTGTTGATGTTCTTTCAATGAGCGCCACACCAATACCACGGACTTTGTATATGTCTTTAAGCGGAATTCGTGATATCAGTCTTCTTGAAACGCCTCCTGAAGGCAGAATCCCGATTGAAACGAAAATAGAAAAATTTTCAACAGATGAGATAAGAAAAGCAATTTTAACAGAAATAGAGAGAGGCGGCCAGGTGTTTTTCATACATAACAGGATTAATTCAATTTACGCTATGGAAGATTTTTTAAAAAGAAAAGTACCTGAAGCAAAATTTTTAGTGGTTCATGGAAGAATGGAAAGTGATGAACTGGAACTGGCTATGCTGGAGTTTGTTGAAAGAAATTATGATGTATTGATATCAACAACGATTATTGAATCAGGAATTGATATGCCGAATGTTAATACTATCATTATTAATCGCTCTGATACATTTGGACTGTCCCAATTATATCAATTAAGAGGCAGGGTAGGCAGGGGATTGCATCGGGGTTATGCTTTGTTATTATATCCAGGCAACCAGGTTATTACAGAAATTGCTCAAAAACGGTTATTAACAATTTATGAATATTCTGATTTAGGATCCGGGTATAAAATAGCTTTACGTGACCTGGAGATAAGAGGAGCAGGAAATATTTTCGGACCACAGCAGCATGGAAACATTATTGCAGTAGGTTTTGAATTATACAGTAAAATTTTAAGGAATGCCGTAAAAAGTGTCAAAGGAGAGGAGGAAGAGGAAGAATGGGAACCTGATTTGAACTTTGAATATAATGCTTATATACCGGATTCTTATATTGATGATAATAAAGTAAAAATAGAAATATATAAAGATTTAAATAAATGCAGGGAGTTTGAAGAATTACAGCTTTTCAGTAGTGTTTTAGAAGATAGATTTGGAAAGCAGATTCATAAGGAAATACAAAATTTATTTACAATACAGGAGATTAAAATAATCTGTAGAATAATACATGTTTTAGCTATTAATAAATATGAGGTTAAAAAATATGAATATGTTTTTCAATTAGATTTTAAAGAAATAACTGATAATATAAAGAAAAAACTTGAAAAAATATTTAAAACATATAAAATACAGAAAAATTATCTATATATTAATTTAGAAAAAGATAATTTTTTATATGAATTAAAAAATAAGTTGCTTTTATTAATTTAATTAATATATTTGATTTTAGTAATTTGTAGGCTGAGAATTTAATTCATGCAGTTTTATAATTAATATAAAATGTAGTGTAGGCTTTGTCCCTGGATAAGGGAGGTCGATACAGACTGTGTGAAAAGTAATATTTGTAGGGGTTTGATTTATCAAACCCGTCTTTTAAAGCCTTTATTTGCGGGTTCGATACATCGTCATCGAAGATGGAATCAAACCCCTACATTTTTCATTAAAAATGGACTTTTCACACAGTCTAGATAGACCCCGTAATTAAGACTTTATTTAAGATTTTACTAAATATAAAGGAGAAATTTATGAAAATGTTAAAAAATATTTTTATTTTAAGTTTTGTTATGATTTTTTTAATGGCAGCAAATAGCTGTTCCAAGAAAAAAGGCTGGGTAGCAAAAATTGAGGGAGAAAAAATTACGCTTGATGAATTTAATACAAGGTTTGAGTATTATTTAAAATCAAAGTACATGCAGGCACAAAGACCAGACCTGATTCCTCAGGCAAGGAACAGCATGGAAGAGCGTAAAGCAGCTTTAAAAGATATGATAAATGAGAAATTAATATTAAAGGAAGCTAAAAAGATGAAGCTTCATAAAAGAGAAGAAGTTCAGAATTTAATTAAACTTTATACACAGCAGATTGTTCTTAATGCATATATTGAAGAATATCTTGCAGGTGATATCAATGTTGAAGAACAGGAGATAACTGAGTTTTATAATAAAAACAGGAGTGACTTCAGAAACATGGACCCTGATTTTGCCAAACGAAAAATCAGGTATCAGCTTATGATGCAGAAATATGATAAAAAAATTATAGAAATTCTGACAAAATTAAAGAACAAATACAGGATAGATGAAAATGAAAGTGCTATCCGGCCTATAGTAAGTGAGAGTAATGTAATGGGAATAAAGGGACTCCCAGGTAAAACATTACCAATGCCCAGGATGCCTCAATCAACTATTAAAAAAGAACAGCCGGCTATGGATAAATCAAAAGAAACACCAAAGGAAACACCAAAGCCAGAAAAAACAGAAGAAAAATAAGAATATAAAATTTTTATGAAAATATAAAAGCAGGAACAGGCTCAGGAATAGTCTGCTCCTGCTTTTTTTATTGCTGTAATATTTTATTGTTTACTCTTTGTTGAATGTACATTGAAAATTCAAATAAAAAGCTTGAAATTTCAATGTAAAATGTTGTGGGGGACAATGGTCCCTGTGTCAGGGTAGTTGTCGCCTCTAAAAAAGGAGACGACAATGAAATTAAAGAGGATTTTGAGTTTGAGGAATGATTTTTTTAAGCTTCACAAAATAACTTGACTTCATAATCTAAAATTTTATATTTATTTGTAAGGTATAATTATGAGTACAATATTAAAATTAGAAAAAAAAGAAGAATTTAAACCTAAAAGAAGATTAACAGTAGATGACTACCTCTTAATGCCGGACCATGGTAAGTTATTACAATTAATTGATGGAGATTTTATTATGGCACCTTCACCAAGTTTAAAACATCAGGAAGTATCGAAAAACATTGAATTAGAGTTTGCAAAATTTCTTGAAAAAAATTCAATAGGGAAAATACTATATGCTCCAATTGATTATTATGTTGATAAGTATGATGTTGTACAGCCGGATCTGGTATATATTTCAAAAGAAAAATACAGGATATTATTTGAAAAAGGTATAAAAAATACTCCTGATTTAATTATAGAAATAATTTCAAAAAGCACAGAAAATATAGATAAAAATTTAAAAAAAGATTTATACTGGAGAGCTGGTGTAAAGGAATACTGGATAGTAAACATAGAAGAGAAAAGTATAGAGGTTTTTAAAATAAATAGTGAAGGATATAGACTGGATAAGATATATAGAAATGAAAATAAAGATAAGATAAAAACTGATATTTTACCTGGACTTATAATTAACTTAGAAAAAGTATTTTATTTTGACTGGATATAAAAGTAATCAATAATTAGACTGAAAAAGGAAAATTATTAGATTAGATGTAAGTGAGCTGCCCCCATTTAGTTGGACAGTTTTTTCTAAAAATAAGGTGTGAACCTTTCCTTAGCTTACTTTCTTTAATTTAATATTTTGATAATAAATATTATAGAGTAACTAGTTTAAAATTTGATACAGGTACTGAAGAAAAATCAGCCGGATATAATGGAGCAGGATTTTTTGTAGGTCTTAATTATTATTTGAATTGATATAATTTTATTTGAGGATGTCCCAACTCTAACCTCTATTTATGGTTCGGGTTATGCGACCAACGGAAGTGCCTATGGTAAACCCCGAACCAACGAATTAAAAAATCAATATAAATTAAATTATTTGAAATCATTTTTATGTTTATTAATATTTTACTGTGAAAATTAAAATAAATATTTATTTTCCTGTTATATTTTTTTTATTTATATTTTTAATTTACGCAGTTACACTTGCTCCTGATACTATTCCTGAAGATAGTGGTGAGCTGGCAACAGCAGGATTTTCTCTTGGAATACCCCATCCCCCTGGTTATCCTTTATATGTGCTATTATTAAAATTGTTTTTATTTCTTCCTTTTCAATCTGTTATTTTCCGGGCCAATCTTTTTTCAGCTTTTTTTTCCGCACTCTCTGTGCTATTTCTTTTTCAAATTTTGTTTAAAATTAATAAGAACAGACTTGCAGCTTTTTTATTAAGTTGTTTATTTGCATTTTCCCGTACGTTTTGGTCTCAATCTGTTATTGCAGAAATATATACTTTAAATGTAGTTCTTATAATTATTTATCTTTATTTTATTTATAAAACTATTTCTAATAAAAAATATTTAAGATTTATTGCTTTTTTATCAGGGCTTTTAGTTGTGTCTCATTATTCTAATGTATTGATTATTTTACCGGTAGGAATCATACTTATTTTAAAGTATAAAAAGGATTTATTCAGCTTTAGTTTTTTATTCTGGGGCATTTTTCCTTTAACACTTTTTTTAGTTTTATTTATTCGTTCTCAAGCTGCTCCTTTAATTGATTGGGGGAATCCTGTAAATTTACATAAATTTATTATTCATGTTTTAAGGCTTAGTTTCGGGTCTATGGTCAGTAAAGCCCCACGGTCATTCCCATTAATTTTATCCCAGGTAAAAATGTTTATTCAAATTTTTGTTTTTCAATTTGGACCTGTTTTATCTTTTGGAGTTTTTGTTTATTTTTTGTTAGGGCTGAAGAAATTAATTTTTTCTAAAAGTTATGGTAAAGAGATAAGGTTACTATTAATATTGCTGCTTATTTTTTTATCTATAGGAATAATTTTAGTCCTTAATTTAAAGACAGATGAAGAAAGCTTTTTTATAAATCATGTTTTTTTTATTCCATTTATTTTGATTTTTATTTTTATAATTAATTTTAAAAAGTTTAATAAGCTGGATTTTTTTATATATACATTTATTGTGTTATTACTTTTTGCAAGGAATTATGCTTTAAATAACAGAGCAAAAGAATTTTTTACTTTAATTTATAACAGGGATATTTTCAAAAGCACTGCTTATAAATGCAAACTGTTTTCAGCAAAGGATTTTTCAACTTTTCAATTACTTTTTAATAAAAACGTGTAATACAAACGACCTGATATCAGTATTTATGATTGGTTTGGAAATGTATTTAAAGATATTTTTAAAAGAGGAGATTTTCATCTTCTGCCTGATTTTAAGCGGAATGCTTTTCGTGAACAAATTACAGATAAAATAAGACTAAATTCTACAGATGAAGTATATTACACTTTTCAAAGGGCTGCTTTAAATGAAGTTAAATCATTGGGGATTGTTTATACTTATAATAAAAATCATAAAAATTTTAATTTTAATTACTTGAATTTTCCTGTTATACAAACAAACAATTTAAGTTATTTAAATTATTTTACTTGTAATATGATTAGTGTATATTATTTCCATTTAGGTTTTTTCTATAAACAGGAAAAAGATAATAAGCTTTCCCAGTATTATTTAAATTTATCAAATAAATTTGGCGGAAGCCAGGCCAAGCAGTATGTAAATTTAGGTGTTAATGCTATGAAACAGCATAACTTATCCGAGGCTATCCATTATTTTGAAAAAGCCATATCCAGTGATGATGAAATAGACAGGGCATATTTTTATATAGGTAATATTTATTTTCAGCAAAAGCATTATTTAAAAGCTGAAAAAATGTATTTAAAGGCAATTGAAAAAAATAAATTAAATGGATTGGCATATAATAATCTCGGGAATCTTTATTTAAAAACAGGGTATAAAGAAAAAGCAAAACATATTTTTCAATCAGGCATTTTTACCGGGTATGGAAAATTATATTATAACCTGGGATCACTTTTTATAAGTGAGAACAGCTTAGAAAATGCAAGGCAGTATTTATTAGACGGCATAAAGCATTCCTCTGATTATGTCCCTTTGTATCTTCAGCTTGGTGTTGTGCTTTCTAAATTAAATAACTGGAAAGAAGCTGGGTTGTATCTTGAAAAGGCATATAAATTAAATCCGGATGATAAAAATGTTATTTTAAATTTAGCATTAGTATATATTAAAATAGGAAAAATCTCCAAGGCAAAAATGTTTTTAATGAAAGGTCAAAAAAAATTTCCTCAGGCAAATGAATTTAGTCGATATTTAAAAGCATTGGATAATATAAAACAATAAAGAGGTCTTTATGAAAAATTATTCAAAATTAAAAAAACAAAAATTAATGGTTCTTGGACTTGATGGGTATAGAGGACAGCCTATTGTAAATCCTGTTCCATTGGGGACTTTTTATAAGAGCATTGAAAAGAGTACAATTCAAAAAAGAAAAAATGTCATAAAAAATTATTTTTCAGAAGTGAGTATTGGAGAAATTCAGAACTCAATCCAGTGGTTTACAAAAAAATTAGATAATGTAAAAGAAGCAGGCTGGGCACTATTAATTCATAAAGATGATAAAAAATTGGAAAAATTATTAGCTCCTTTAATAAAATTACGCAAGGGTAAACTATTATATTATAAAAATGAAAAACCATACGAATTTATGGAAAAAAATGGCGGCTGGGATGTTAATTTAAATAAAATTCCATATTATATTTTAATTGCAGGTTCATTAAATAAAATTCCTGTTGAACTCCAGTATCTTCTTGATGTAAGAAGATCAGTGGGAAGATTATATTTTGAAGATGAAAGTGACTATAAAATTTATGCTGAAAAAATTGCTAAGTATGAAAGTAAACCAAAGAAAAATATTCTTTTTTTTGCCCCGGTTCACGGTAAAAATGATGCTACATTTTATTCTAAAAAGTATTTGGTGGACCCTTTATATCAGACAATGAAAGATGAAGGGTATAAGCTGAAACAATTATCAGCACAGAGCGCTACTGAAGAGGGTTTTTTCAATGAGGTTTCAAAGACCGGATATGATGTAATTTTTTCTGCATCACATGGTATGGCAATTGATGATAAGTTTGCTATTCAAAAATATATACAGGGCAGTATTGTGTGCCAGGATGGAAAATTTCATCCAAACATTATTAATAATAATAAAGGTATTATTACAGGTTTTGATATTTTAAATAAAAAAGTTGATACAAAAATCTGGTTCATGTTTGCCTGTTATTGTGCAGGCACAATGAAAAGAAGTGATTTTTCTTTCTGGGTTGGCAAGAATATTTCAAATCAGTTAAAGTCATATCAGAGCAGGGAAAATATTATTTCTTATTTGCCCCAGAAATTATTAGCTTCTGAAGACGGCCCTTTTTCCATTATTGCTCATATAGATCCAGCCTGGGTTTTTTCTTTTATGGATGCTTACCAACAATCAGCAAGGTTATTACCATTTAAGAATGTTTTAAAAAGAATAATGAAAGGTGTTCCAGTAGGCAGGGCTATGAGAGGGTTTAATACACGCTATGCTGCTTTATCTGTAGCATTGTTAAACTATGTTATTGATCATCTGGAGAAGGGAGAGAAGATTAATCCATTAAGTATTTCCAATATATGGGTTACGCGCCAGGATGCACAGAATTATATTATACTTGGTGACCCGGCATTTAAGATATAAATTATTCAGGCTGTTGATTTAACGAAATTTTATCAGTAGCCGAGACTTAAGTCTCGGCTACTTTATATATTAGTCTTTAATAAAATCAATAGCCTGAATTATCAATTATAGATAGGAAGGATAAAATATTGAAATATATATTCGGACCTGTTGTTTCAAGAAGATTGGGAGTTTCGCTTGGACTTGATATTATTCCATATAAAACATGTACACTTGACTGCATATACTGTGAATGCGGTAAAACAACAAATAAAACAATTAAAAGAAAACCTTATGTGAAAGCAGTTGATATTTTAAAAGAATTAAAAGCATGCCTGAAAAAAATTAAAAACCTTGATTATATTACATTAGCCGGGTCAGGTGAACCTACTTTAAATTCAGAGATAGGCATTTTAATTAATGAAATTAAACAGATAACTGATATTCCTGTGGTTGTCCTTACCAATGGGACACTTTTATACCAGGAAAAAGTAAGGAAAGACTTGCTTAATGCAGATCTTATCATTCCATCTTTAGATGGGGTTCAGTCCGGGACTTTTTTGAAAATAGACCGTCCCCATAAGCATTTAAATATAAGTGAGATAATTAAAGGTCTTATTCAATTCAGAAAAATATTTAAAGGATTGATATGGCTTGAGATTTTTTTTGTTCAGGATATTAATGACCAGGAAATTGAGATTGAAAAAATGATAGATACCATAAACAAAATTTACCCTGATAAGGTTCAGTTAAATACAATAGACCGTCCCCCAACAGAATCTTTTGCTTATCCAGAGGAAGATAAAAAACTATGGAATATTTATAATAAATTTTTAAATCATGGTATTAATGCAGAAATCATTAAACCTGTTAAAGTAAAAAAATGTGTTTTACAGCCTGAGCAGGAAAATATAAAAAGACAAATCATTAATCTTATAAAAAGGCGGCCTGAAACAGCCCAGCATATTTCTTTTTATTTAAGTATCCAGATGCCTTATGTTAATAAGATCTTACGGGAATTAGAGGAGGGCAGTATAGTACAAAGAGTTAATTTGCAGAATAAATTTTATTATAAAATAAAATAAATTTTAATATATAACTTTTAGGAGATTTTATTGGTATGAAAAAAATCAGTGTTATTGGCAATGTTATGCTGGATCAATATATAATTAAAGGAATATTAAAAGAACATTA
This sequence comes from uncultured bacterium, assembly GCA_965373035.1. Classification (GTDB taxonomy): domain Bacteria; phylum Spirochaetota; class JAHITG01; order JAHITG01; family JAHITG01; genus CBDVEP01. The sequence goes on along the minus strand of CBDVEP010000046.1, from coordinate 9,179 downwards.
TGGAGGTATTTTATATATTTTAAGTGTTTTATCCCTTTTGTTTAATAAAAAAGCTGAGATATTTCCTGTCTCAATTATAAATAATCAACATTATAATGAAGTGGTTTCTATATTAAAACATTATAAAAATGTTAATATAAGTAATATAAAAAAAATTAATCAGAAAATGAATACATTTGAGATGTACTATGATAAAGATGGACATTATTATAATTCTCTTTGTTATTTTAATAATAAATTAATTCCATACAGGTTAATTAAACCGCATTTAGATTCAGACATTATTATAATATCCTTTATTGCTGGAAATGATGTAGAGCTTTTAACCTTAAAAAAAATAGCGCAAAACAGTAAATCACTTATTTTTGGGGATATTCATAATTTTATTTATAACCCACCGGCAAGAGGAATAAAAACTTTTAAAATAATAAAATTCTGGGAAGATTGGGTTGATTGTTTTGATATAATTCAGGGATCAACTTTTGAATGGGAGTTTTTATTAAAAGATTCTCATTTTTCAAGTAAGGTACAGCATTTATTACAGTATCCACCTAAAGGCATAAAAAGAAGATTTTATGAAGTTGCAGAATATATATTAAATAAAAAACGTCCTAAAATTTTAATATTAACAGATGGGAAATATGGAGCTCATGTTTTTTATAAAAAGGAAGGAAAAATTATTGGGCTTTATGAGTCAGCCTTATTACTGGACAATGTTAAAGGTATTACAGGCTGTGGTGATTCTTTTTCAGGTGCTTTTTTATTCCAATATAGTCAGACAGGGGATGTCAGGAAGTCTTTAAGGTTTGCAGTTCAGATATCCAGTTTAAAAACACAGTTTTTAGGGTTATGGAATAAAAAAGAATATAATACTATAAAAAAGAAATATTTTTTTGAATTTAAATTTTGATTGGGCAGTAGTGATATAATATTTAAAAATTATTTTTTATTCGCTTTATTAGTTATGTAAATTGAAAATGCCATTTACAATTTACATAATTTTATTGACATTTAAAATCGATTAATTTATCTTTATTATTAAAGATAGATTGCATCCATAGGAATTTTTTTGTAAAAAGTATCTTTTCAAGAACATTGTTTCGTAAATCCTGAATTAAATTTATAGATTTCAGCTTGTTTAGAGGGATCCACTGAAGAGTACCCTCATTTATTTCTCTTTTATCTGAAAAAGGTTTGTTTTTTACTTTCCCTGCAAATTCAAATACAATCCATTTTCCAAAACGATCAAAAACTGTAATTACTCCTTTTAACTGGAGATTTTCAATCTCATTTTTTTTAATATTAGCTTCTTCTTTAATTTCACGATATGCTGTTTCTATAGGTGTTTCTGCACCTGGAGAATCCATTTTACCTCCAACCCCTGCCCAATAGTCTGGCAAATATTCTTTTTCTTTGCTTCGGTGTATTAACAGGACTTCTTTTTCATCAGGTGATAGCAGGAAGATTTCAACAGCAGTTAAGAATTTAAATGATTCCTTTTCCATGTATGTAATATTATTAAATTTAAAATTAAAAGCAAATATAAATCATGGGTAATGCATAAGTTAACTGGTTTAAAGAATGGGGATGGTGCGTGACATTGTGACATCATCAATTTTTTGCACATGCTTGTTTATAAATTTGTCGTAATGAACTATATTTTAAATCCTGAAATAAATAATGCTTATTTATTTCAGAATATTTCAATCCTGCATCTTTTTTATTTATAAAAATATTCTCCCCATTAATTTCTATATTACATTTGACAAAATATAATAGAATTGTATTTTTTTACTATGCTAAAAATAATTTTTATTTATTTGCTTTTTCCTTTAACAATCTATGCCGGTAATATTGGATTATGCGGCGGGAAGTTTTTTTTAAAGCGGCAGAAGTTAATTGATTTCCTTGTTCTTGAATTAAAACATTCAGATGAAGATCAGAAGAAGATTTGTTCAGAGAAAATTATAAATGAATATGGTTATATTGGTATTGAAAATTTAATAAGATACAATGAAAATTTCTTAAAAGAAATTTTTTTAAAGCTTTTAAATCATAAGGATTTTTATGTGCAGTATAAATCATTATATGCCCTGCGTAAATATAAAGAATTAAATAATGACATTTTATTAACATTTTTAAATTCTACTAATATTTATTTAAAAGATATGGCTTTTTCTTCTCTGGCAGAAAGCAGTAACATTAGTATAACTAATAAATTAAATCATTTTTTAAAATATGAAACAAATCAGTATATTCAAAGCAGTTTAAAATATGCTAAAAAAAGAATAACAAAAGATTTACACAGAATTTTTCCGGATTTTAATTATGTGATAAAAAAAGGAAAATTAAATAAATTTATATATTACAAATCAGGAGATAAAATCAAGCATTATCAGGAGAAATATTCTAAATTATTTTTGAAAAATAAAGAATTGCTATATGCTGATTCTTTTATTCCTCCAATTATTAAATATGAAAAAGAATTTATTTTTAAAGGAAGGCGCATTTCTTTTGGAGTAGGTGATAAGATTAAGCATACAGGAGATGACTGCGGATGGTTCAGGGAAGGGGCATCTGTATATGCTATTGGTACCGGGATTATCAGGTTAATACATCATTCACCTGATTGGGGATTCTTAATTGTTATTGAACATAAATTAAAAGATAATAGTTATATTTGCAGTATTTATGGTCACCTGTCCATGGAGATTTATGTAAAAGCAGGAGATATTGTGAATAAGGGGGATAAAATCGGGACAATTGGATTGTCTTATTCAATAGAAAATGGCGGGTATGGTGCTCATCTCCATTTTGGTATTAGTAAAGGTAGGTGGTTGAAATCAAAATATACATATGGTCATAATATTTCTGTTATTTATAATAACAAAGAGCAGGAAGTTGAAAAATTTCGATTAACAGAAAATGGTATAGAAATAATTTTTAAAGGGGGAATGCAGGTTAATCTGGAGGAAATGAATAAAGATAAGAAATTACAGGATTATTTATTCTGGTTGAAAGGATATGAGTTTTCAAAAGATATAGACAGGATATGGTTAGACCCCCAGGAATTTTTAAAAAAATATAAGTAGAAGTAAGTTAATGGGGACGGTGCGTACTTTGTAATATTATTTTACCATTTTTTATTATAATAATGTTACAAAGTACGCATCGTCCCCACTATCAGAGGTGAGTAAATGAAAAACGATATTAGAAATCGTGTTTTTAAATGGTTGGGGATTATTTCAGCCAAATATTACTGGTTAATTATCATTATTGCTTTAATTTTAACAATAGGGATGGGAAGGCTGGCAGAAAAATTAAGACTGGATATGACATGGATGTCCATGGCACCACAGAAATCAGAAAGTGTTAAACAGTTTAAAAAAATAGTGGAAGAGTTTGGTGATGCTAATCCTGTTATTGTGACAATTAAAGGAGATAACCCGGAACAGTTAAAAAGAGCGGCAGAAGAGATAGCATTAGATTATAAAAATTTAAAAGAAGATATTAAAGATGTGAATTTTAAAGTTAACATGACTTTTACCAAAAAATACGGGCTCCTTCTTCAAAAGGCAAAAGATTTAAAAAGATTTCAAAACCTGTTAGTTGATTTTAATCTTGATAAATTTTATAAAAATTTAAATAATGATTTTGAAAAAGAATATATAGAAGAATCCAAAGAGTCCCTTAACATGCAGGAAAAAAATGCAGTGCAGTTTCTGGATACGCTGAAAGATGTTTTATATTCCTATAAAGCTTATTTAATTAATCATGGAAAAGAAAACAAGGATTTAAAACATAGTATTGATAAATTTACTTATGGGGAAGAATACTTTTTATCGCGTAATAAAGATATGATTATATTATTTGTACAGCCGTATGTTTCTATGACAGATATTGACAGGATTATTCCTGTTATAAGAAAAAGTGAAGAAATTTTAAATAAATATAGAAATAAGTATAAAGAACTACAATTTGGGCAGACAGGGATGTCTGTTATCTCAAGGGATGAGATGGATGCAGGGCTGCATGATACAAAAGTTAATATGATTACAGCAGCAATTGCAATATTATTATTACTTTCATTATCTTTTCGAATGATTGCAGCTCCATTTTTAAGTATGATTTCTCTTTTACTTGGAATTACATGGGACCTTGGTATTATTTATATAGCTTTTGCAAGGCTTAATTTAATGACTGCCATGGTAGGTGTTATTTTAATTGGATTGGGTATAGATTATGCTATCCATCTTATTACAGGATACACACAGAATAGATATAAAGGATTATCCCAGCAGGATGCATTAATATCAACATATCAAAAATCCGGGCCAGGGCTTTTAACAGGTGCTTTAACAACAGCTATTGCATTTTTAGTTTTTATGGTGTCAGATATTGAAATGATGCAGGAATTAGGCTTTGCCATGGGAATAGGAATTATCTGTACTTTTCTTGCAAGCGTTCTTGTTCTTCCATCTTTAATTATAGCTAAAGAAAAAATACAGAAATTATTTAAGTATAAGAAGTTAAATAAAACTATTCCCATGGAATATGTTTTTTTAGGTAAAATGGGGGAGAAAGTTATTAAGCATCCAAAAATTATTATTGGGGCTGCACTTTTTTTAACAATAATATCATTAATCGTTATTCCTAAACTGCATTTTATTTCTGATTTAAAAAAATTAGAAGTAAGAGGTTTACTTTCCCTTGATTTAATAGATGACATCAATGATAAATTTGATATGTCCCCTGACCCTGTGCATATTATTACAAAAAGCATTAAAGATATGGATGAAAAAACAGAAAAATTATTTAAATTAAATTCTGTGGGATATATTGATTCTCTTGCGTTATATCTTCCTCCACAAGTAAAACAGAAAAAAAGAATTCCTTATATATTAAAACTAAAGAATATTTTAATGTCCCAGCCAGCATTACAAATAGTCAGTAAAGAAAAATTGATCAAGCAGATAAGGAGGTTAGAACATAACATTATAGAGATAGGAGATATGGCTTATATGAGTGGGCTGGATAAACTTGTTAAAAGAAGTGATGAATTAGCTAATATAATCAAAAATAAAAAAGCAGGGAAAAATGTATTTGATGAATTAATAGAGATAATTAAAAAATCAGATATTACAATTTTAAACAGCATGCAGGAGATATTTGCAAATGGATTAAAACAAAATTTTTTAAAAATGTGTAATACTGAAATGATAACTTTAAATGATGTTCCGCAGAATATTAAAAATTTATTTATAAGCAAAGATGGGAAAAGTTATCTTATTAATGTTTACTCAGCAAAGGATATATGGAAAAATTTGTTTACTACTTCTTTTTTAAATGATGTGAAGAAAGTTTCTTCAAAGATTACAGGAGCCTCTGTTTTTATGTATGATGTGATAAAATATTCCTCAGCAGGTGGAAAACAAGCTACTATCCTGGCTTTTATTGCTATATTTTTGCTGCTTCTTCTGGATTTTAAAAATATTAAATTTACTTTAATATCATTGATTCCTTTGATTTTAGGAAGTATATGGATTTTAGGATTTTTAGTTTTTTCAAATATTTATTTTACATGGATGACAATTATGATTGTTCCTTTAATTATAGGTATTGGAATAGATGATGGTGTTCATATTATCCACCGTTATCGTTTGGAAGGAAAAAGAAATATTCCTTTGGTTTTAAGAACAACAGGTAAGGCAGTTATGCTGACATCTTTGACAACTATGATAGGTTTTGGTTCACTTTCTTTTTCAAAAATGGTAGGTTATCAGCAGTTCGGCATTGCCCTATTTGTGGGAATAGGGGTGCTGTTTATTTTAAGTACAGTACTGCTGCCGGTTATTTTAAATTTATTTGAGAAGAAGTGAGGATGGAGGTGTTTATGATAAGAATAATAATTACAGTTATCTGTGTTATGAATACGTTTCTTTTAGCTGAAGAAAATAAAATTACTGGTGATGAATTGTTAAAGAAATCCATTGATGTCAGCACACCGGAGACCATGGTCTCTACTGTAAGACAGATTGTTCATTTTTATACAGGCAGGAAACGAGAATTCATTATTAAATCATGGAATAAAAATGGTAATGACAAAATGTTATTTGTTTATGAAAAACCTGCCCGTGTTAAAGGTGACAAATTCCTTTTTTTAAAAGGAGGTGACATCTGGGTTTATTTTTCAAAAACAGGGAGAATCAGGCGTATTGCCTCTTCTGCACGGAAATCAAAAATGCAGGGCAGTGATTTTTCTTATGAAGATATTTCAATGATTTCAACAATGGATGAGGATTTTAAATCAAAAATAATTAAAGAAGAAAAGTTTAAATGGAATTTATGTTACGTAGTAGAATCTGTTCCAAAAATTAAGATTAGTTATAATAAGTTAATTAACTGGATAGATAAAAAGACATTTGTATTGCGTAAGATAGAATATTATAAAGATAATAAGTTAGAAAAAGATATGGTACAAAAGGATTTTAAAAAAATGAAAGGTTATTACATTCCTTATACAACAATAATGAGAAGCATAAAAAATGATACAAAAACAGAAGCATACATGGAAAAAGTAAAAGTAAATATAAAAATATCTGATAGTAAATTTAATAAAAATAATTTAAATCGTTAATAGGGACAGAGCCTAAAGTAGTCAGTAGCTTTAGCTACTGACTACTTTAGGCTCTGTCCCCATAAGAGGTGAATTGATGCGGTTAATAATCACAATAATGATACTAATTTTTTATATAAATATTCATGCTGAACCTTATTTCGGTGGAGAATTTAAATTTTTAAAAAGCTGGTATATGCTGCCTGATAAATGGGAAATGTCTTTGGATAATTATCATCTTTTTGATATATATATAAAAAATGAAGAAGAACAAATGGATTTTAAAGTAAGATTCCAGACTCGGATATGGGATAATCACTCTTTGCATGAATCAGATGATTTGCAGTCTATGGGCAGTTTAATGACTTATGAAATCATTCCATGGGAAATCTGGGCACAAATTAATGATATTCCCATTAAAAGAATGAGTTTAAAAGTTGGAAAACAATATTTTGAATGGGGCACAGCAGATGGTATTCATCCTTCTTCAGTTTTAAATCCTGATGATTATACTGATCCATTTGCCATGAATGAAAAAATACCTGTTAGTGCAATTAATTTAAATTATTTTATTTCAAGTATAAAAATATTTTTAATATGGATTCCCTCATTTACACCAGTGAAAATGCCTAGGGTTTTTCCTTTTATTGATAATAACCAGTATGAATTACCTGGGATTGAATTATTAAATATAGAAGATGAGACTACAATACCTTCACAATTACCTGATGGAATGGGTAAAGCAGTTAAACTTCATTTTTCCTTACTGGATATTGATTTTTCCATGGGCTATTTTTATGGTTATGATTATATGCCTGCTGTTAAAAGTGTTAATTATATTCCTTCAGGGAATATGATTGATCAATTTGATCTTATGATAAAAATGTTTTTCCCTAAAATGCAGGTCTATACTATGGACTTTACTACTAGTATTGAAGGATTTGGTTTCTGGAGTGAAGTAGGGATTTATGATTATGATAAAATTAGTATGGTTATTACTGATTCTTATGAAACGTCACATAAAACAGTAATTGATGGAGAACCTTATGCTTCTTATGTGATTGGAACGGATTATACTTTTCCAGATATTTTTTATTTTAATTTTCAATATGCATTTGGTCTGCCTTATGTACGGGGAGAGGATTTTTTAGAAGATTATTTTATATTTTCATTAAAAAATGATTATTTAAATGGCTTGCTGGAAGTAGAGCTGGGCAATATATTCGGGTTTAAGCGAAGTTTGCCTGTGAATGATAATCATGAAATTATACTTTCTCAAGAGATAAAATCATATCATATAGATAATGTGATTATTGGATGCATTTTTTCAGAAATTTTTGCAAAAGGAAATGTTTTGTTTAAAAACTGGAAGGAGTATGATAGCTTTGAATTTTATGTCAGCTATAGTTTTTAATGGGTATTTTCAGGAGGTGAAGTGAATATACTACAGGTAATTGCATCAGGTGGGTTGGGTGGCAGGGAAATACAGCCGGTAAGGCTGGCAGAGGAGATGAGAAAAAAAGGTCATAAGACTTTTCTTTTGGTAAAAAATAATTCACAATCCATCCCTTTAATTAAAAAAGCAAAACTTCCATATTTTGAATTAATGGTGAAAGGTTATATAAACCCAACATCTCTTTTTCCTCTTGTAAAAATATTAAATAAAAACAAAATAGATATTATCCATACTCATCTTTCAAGGTCTTTATTTTTCCTTCACCTTGCAAGAAAATTAAGCAAAAGAAAGATTAAATTAATCTTAACTCAGCGTATAAGTGTTAATGTAAAAAAAAATGATTTATTCCATCGTTATATTTATACTCATACAGATAAGATCATAGCAATTTCAGAGTATGTAAAAAATCGGTTATTAAAAGCATCTCCTTTTTTAGCTGGAAAAATTGAAGTTATATATAATGGTCATAAATTTAATAAAAAGAATAAGGCTTCAACCCATAGAAATTTTTTTTTAAAGGAATTTAATATTAATAATAATGATATTATCATTGGATTGGTAGCACAGTTAAATAATGGAAAAGGGCATTCTTGGGTTTTAAAATCTGCAAAAATACTAAAAGATAAATATAAGGTTAAAAATTTTAAAATTTTTTTTATTGGAAAAGGTAAATTGGATTATTTATTAAAAGACTTTGTAAAAAAAAATAAACTTACAGAAAAAGTTATCTTTACAGGATTTAGATGGGATGTGGACTATTTTTACAGGAACATGGATATTGTTATAGTTCCATCTAAAGCAGAGGCATGGGGTAATGTTCTTATAGAGGGAATGGCTTATGAAAAACCAGTTATATGTTCTGATACAGGAGCTTTTTCTGAAATTCTTATTCATAAAAAAAATGGGCTGATGGTTAAGTATAATAATGTTAAGGATTTAAGCATGGCACTTTTTACATTAATTAAAAAGCCTGCTTTAAGAAAGGCTTATGGAATGAAAGGCAGAGAAACTGTACTGAAAAGATTTAATTATAATGATACAGTGGAAAAGTATTTAGAACTTTATGGGGTCAGAGCCTAAAGTAGTCAGTAGCTAAAGCTACTGACT
>CBDVEP010000045.1:0-20028 GCA_965373035.1 uncultured bacterium | reverse complement strand
GTATTATTTATTAAATTATTCCGCAGGTTGTTTTTATTTATATATTTTAAAAGAATAAATTTATCTTTTTCATTAAAACCTGAAACAAAGAATGAAAAATTGGAGTTTTCAATTAAATGTGAGTTAGATTTTACTATTACATCATAACCTTTAATATTGGCAACTGCTTTATTTGGAGCTATTTTTTTAACAATTTTTGAATTAACAACTTCTCCAACATTTAACTTATTTTTCAACAGATTAAATTTATTTATTGGATTTATCATTTTAATAAAACTTTAATTGGTTTATAACTCCTGCGATGAATATTTAATATACCATGATTTCTAATAGCTTTTTTATGAAATGTTGTCGGATAACCTGCGTTTTTATTAAATCCATATTGTGGATACTTGAAATTATAAAAGGTCATTATATTATCCCTGATAACCTTTGCTATAATTGAAGCTGATGCAATACTCATAACCTTTGAATCGCCTTTTATAATTTTTTTTGATAATATTTTATCTGAAAATTTAATATCCATCCCATCTACTAAAACTATTTCCGGTTGTATATTTAACATTTCAATACAGTTTTTCATTCCAAAGATTGTTGCTTGATAAATATTTATTTTATCAATAACTTGCTCATCTACTATACAAACACTTATAGTATTAGCTTTTTTTATTATGATATCAAACAAATATTCTCTTTGTTTTTTTGATAATTTTTTAGAATCATTAATTTTTTTTATATGTGTAATATTTTTATTAAATATTACAGAAGAACAAACCAATGGTCCTGCTAAAGGCCCCCTGCCTGCTTCATCAACTCCGGCAATGAATTGATAACCACAGGACCAATATTTTTTTTCCTCATTTAAAGTTACAAAATTCAATTATCTTTTTTTTAATTTTCATTTTTAACTTTCTTTTTTTTATCTTTAACTTTACTTTCTTTTCCTATTTTTTCTTTAATTCTTGTACCTTTTTGTCCTATTATGTTTCGTAAATAATATAGTTTTGCCCTTCTAACTTTTCCTTTTTTCACAACATCAATTTTACTAATCTGAGGGGAATAAACAGGAAAAATTCTTTCTACACCTACTCCAAAGGAAATTTTTCTAACTGTAAATGTTTTAGACAATCCTGAGTTTTTTTTAGCAATAACAACTCCTTCGAAAATTTGTGTTCTTGCTCTTTCACCTTCCTTAATTTTAAAATGAACTTTAATTGTATCGCCGGGTGAAAAAGAAGGAATTTCTCTTTCTTTAATATAGTCCTTTTCTATTTCATCATAAATTAAATTACTCACTTTTCTTACCTCTTTTTAAAAATTTATTATATAAATCAGATCTTTTTTTTCTTGTTATTTCAAGCTGTTTATTACTTCTCCATTCCTTTATCTTAGCATGATTGCCGGATAACAATATTTTCGGCACTTTAAGTCCTTTGAAATCTTCTGGTTTAGTATATTGTGGATATTTCAGCAAGCCATTTGATAATGAATCTGATTTAATAGATTCCTGCTTCTGGATTACTTCTGGTATTAACCTGGAAACAACTTCAGTAAAAACAAGAGAAGCTGCTTCCCCACCTGTTAATATATAATCTCCAATAGAAATTTCTTCATCTATTAAATGTTCTAAAATTCTATTGTCAATTCCTTCATAGTGACCACAAAGAAGTGTAATGTTATCTTTTAAGCTAAATACACCTGCTCGTTTTTGGTTTAATAGCTTACCCTGAGGCGAAAGATATATAATATGTGTATTTTTATATTTTTTTTTCAGATAAGTTATAGCATTATAAACTGGTTCTATCATAAGAACCATACCATAACAACCACCATAGGGTTTATCATCACATTGTTTATGTTTATAGCTTGTAAAATCCCTTAGATTTATAAGATTAATTTTTATTATTTTCTTGTCTAATGCTCTTTTTATTATACTTGTTTGTAATGGATTTTTAAAAAAATCCGGGAATAAAGTTATAATGTTAAAAAGCATTGTTAAAAATTAATCTAAAATTTCTAATTTAACTCGTTTTCCTGATTTTGATGTAACAGCAGATAATAAAGTTCTCATAGCCATAGCAATTCTACCTTCCTTGCCAATTACTTTACCAATATCATCATTATGGACTTTTAGTTCAATTATAGCTGTTTTTTCACCTTCAATTGTTTTGATATTAATTTCATCAGGATGATCTACTAATGCTTTAACAATATACTGTAATAACTCTTTTGGATCCATTATGGGTTCCTCCTTGTTTATTATAATTAAATTGATTTAATTAACTTTTTCACACTATCACTAGGTTTTGCACCTTTTTTTAACCAATTTTCTAATTTTTCTTTTGAAATTTTAACTTTTTTTTCATCATCAGTAACTAATGGATGATAATATCCTATTGTTTCAATAAACCTGCCATCACGAGGACTTCTTACATCTGTAACTACAATTCTGTAATACGGTTGTTTCTTTTTCCCGACTCTTCTTAATCGAATCTTAACTGCCAAAATTTCTACCTCCTTATTTATTACATAAACTGTTTGAATAAAGGATGTGACTTTAAAGAATGTCTATCCATTTTTTCAAATTTTTTAAAAGTTTTTTTCATTTCTTTAAATTGTTTAATTAACTTTGTAACTTCATCTAAAGGTCTTCCTGAACCTTTTGCTATCCTGATTTTTCTGCTTAGATCAATAATATCAACATTTACTCTTTCTATTTCTGTCATTGAAAATATAATAGCTTCTATATGTTTAATATCTTTTTGATTTAGATTTAAATTTTTAACAGGTAATTTAACAGGCAGATGGTCAAGAATATTATTCATTAAACCAGAATTATGAATAGTCCTCAATTGCTCCAGAAAACTTGTAAAATTAAATTCAGAAGCCTTTATTTTTTTATTTATATTCTCCAGTTCTTTTTTATCAAGTAGTTCTTCAGTTTTTTCTACCAGGGTAACGATGTCTCCCATACCCAGTATTCTTTTTGCTATTCTTTCTGCATTAAATAGTTCAATATCTTTAACTTTTTCCCCTATACCTAAAAAACATATATCACAACCTGTTAAAAATTTTAAGGATAAAGCAATTCCACCTTTAATATCGCTGTCAAACTTTGAAAGGATCACACCATAAATATTAATGTACTCTTTAAATTTAGAAACTACATCTACAACTAATTGCCCTGTCATAGCGTCTGTAACCAGTAAATTATAATCTGGTTTAATAATATCTTCAATTTTTTTTAACTCATTCATTAATTCTTTATTTATTTCCATTCTGCCGGCAGTATCACAAATCATTAAATTATAACTGTTTTTCTTTGCATAATCAATGCCATTTTTTATAATTTTTAATGGATTTTTTTCTTCAGGAAGTGAAAAAATATCAACACCATTCTTTTTACCAAGCTGGATCAGTTGCTCAACAGCAGCAGGTCGATAAACATCAGCAGCAATGATTAATGTTTTATTATTCTTAAAATATTTAGCTAATTTTAATGTTGTTGTTGTTTTGCCTGACCCATTCAAGCCACATACAATAATCTTATTTAATCGATTTGCAGGTAAAATTTTAGGTAAATGATGATCTGAATTAATTAAGTGTACTATTTCATCCTGAACTATTTTTATAAACTGTTGAAATGGTGTGACGCTTTTTAAAACTTCTTCTCCTAATGCTTTATTTTTTACATTTTCCAGGAAGCTTTTTACAACCCTGTAATTCACATCTGCTTCAAGTAATGCCATTTTAATCTGCTTTAAAGCATGTTGAATATTTTCTTCCCTGATTTTTCCAGTTTTTTTAATAACACGTATAATATTTTCAAATTTTTCTTTTAAAAGTCCAAACATAGTAAAAATATTATCCAATTATAATTTTTTGTCAAGTTATTTATAAAAAAGGTGGTAATCGGTAGTTATCACATCTTATGTAATCACAACTGTAGGGGAGACTTTTAGTCTCCCCTACTTTATTGCTTAAAAAAAAGGTGGTAACATTTATTTCCTTTTAAACCATTTTTCTATTTCTACTTTAGTTAATTTAACAATAGCAGGCCGGCCATGAGGGCATGTATATCTACTTTCAATTTCCAGTAATTCTTTTATTAATGCTTCTTTCTCCTTAAAGCTTATTTTATCTCCTGTTTTAATAGCACTATGACATGCCATTGAAGTTAAAATTTTTTCTTTTATTTTGATTTTTTTAATATCTTTATTTTCCATTAAATCAGATAATATATCTAAAAAAAGCTGTTTATCATCTATATGATGAATATAAGCAGGAACACTGTTTATAATAATAGAATTACTCCCAAAGTCTTCAATCTGATAGCCTGTTTCTTTAAAAACATTTATATGATCCATAATTATCTGATATTCTATATTAGATAATTGAAGATGAATAGGAATAAGTAAATTTTGATACATATTTTTTTCATTTTTTACATCCCGTTTAAGTCTTTCATAAATTATTCTTTCATGGGCTGCATGTTGATCAATAATATATATAAAGTCAGAACCTTTTTTTTCATAAAGTATATAAGCATCAAACAAAGTAAATAAAGTTAATGTATTCCACGAGGTACCGGTAAAATCATTTTCTTTTTCAGCTAATATATTTTCTTTTATTTTGAAATCACCTTTTTTATAATTTGTTAAATAACTGTTTATTGAATTATCAAGTTGACTTTTAAATTGTTTTTTTAATGCTGTTTCTTCATTTTGAATTTGTATCCCTTCTTTATGCTTTATTTCCGGGATTAATAATTTTTTATTTAAAGTTTTTTTAACTGCATTAATTAATGAATCACTTAAATAATGTTCATTAACAAACCGGACTTCTTTTTTAGATGGATGTACATTAACATCATAAAAATCAGGAGGAACATCAATAAAAATAAAAGCAACAGGATATCGATGTTTTATTAATAAATTTTCATAAGCAATAGTTAGCCAGTAATGAAAATATTGTGTAATAATTGGTCTTTTATTTAAAAATAAAAATTGATAATTTCTATTTGGTTTATTAAAAGAAGGCTTACTTATATATCCATAAAGTGAAAATGATGAAGTTTTTTCTTTAAAAAAAATTAGTTCATTACAAAATTCTTCTCCATAAACATCTTTTAATCTTTCAAAGATATTTTCTTTGGCTCTGAAAATTTGAGGTTTGTTCTCTTCATACATTAATTGGAAATTAATATTATAATGAGGAATAATTAATTTAGTAACGATTTGTTTAATATTTAATAATTCTTTATTATCTTTTTTTAAAAATTTAAACCGAACAGGAGTATTGTAAAACAAATTTTGAACTTTAACACTAGTTCCCTTATTTAAAGAAACCTGATTTTCTTTAATATCTCCTGCATTTTCAATATACAATTTAATTCCATGATCTGTTTTATTTGTTCTTGATGATAATTCCACAATTGCTATTGAAACAATAGAAGAAAGAGCTTCTCCCCTAAAACCTAAAGATTTTATCCTGTTTAAATCCTTTGTATTTTTAATTTTACTTGTAGTATGTTTTTTTATTGCAAGATAAAGGTCATCTTTATCCATACCATTTCCATTATCAATAACAGTAATCTCCTTCTTGCCGGAATTTTTTATGGTTATTTTTATTTCAGTACTATCAGCATCAAGGGAATTTTCAAGAAGCTCTTTAACTACTGAAGCAGGATTTTCAATAACTTCTCCAGCAGCTATACGATTGTAAACTTCCGGTGATAATTCAATGATTTTTCCCATTAAAAACCTATACTAAAGCCTGTTGAATATGTTTCATAGCTCTGCAAGTTCCCAACACTGTCATATTCAAAGGTTTTTCTATAAGATAATGTAATGTATGAAAAAGGTAAAATCCCTACACCACCATCAAAAGAAAGCATTGTATTAGGGTCATACAGATTACCGAATAAACTTTTTTTACCTGTTAATCCTACAACATTTAATTTATGATAAGCAGCAGTACCATAAAATTTTGAAATAACACCCCTGCTTAAGGTTAAATATAATTTTGTCTTATTGGTTGTATAATTGTCATCACCATAATATTCCTGATAAACAAATCCAATCTCTCCTGCCTGCCCTATTCGAAATCCAATATTAGCTAAATATCCATTAAGGGTTGATAATGAAGAATTATACATAGTAATAAGTGCTAAATATTTATTTTTTCTTTGAATGTCAAAAAAACTATCAAAATATTCAGGAATGTAGCCATCTTTTAAGTATCTATATTCTGCCCGATAAATTAATATAGCAATATTACCTTTAAATCCCGTGGAAAAGCCATAATTGTCAGATGAGACCCAGCCTGTTTTATTTAATAAATCCTGCGCATTAACAGAAAAAGTTGCCAAGTCAATACCATAATGTAAATTAAACATTTCACTTTGTATAAGAGGTAATCCTAAATCAATACCCCAGTTTATTACTCTATTATTTTCGTCCATTTTATTGTACATTAAGGTTAAACCTAATTGCAGTTTATTAAGTAATCCAGGGTTTGGGTTAAACCATAAAGGAAAACCTAAAAAACGTCCGCCATATAGTTTAAGGTTACTCATATCATCAAATATTGTTTCTACTCCAACAATTTTATTATAAATATAATCAAATTGTAAGCCTAATTTTCTTATTTTTGGAAAATTCAACATATTAGAGTAATCATTTATAATAAATCCATTTCCAAGTGAAACACTATTCAGCCCCCCTATCCGGATATAAAGAGGGTCTCCTTTTTTTCCATATCGAATATATAAAAATTTTATCCATAAGTCATGAGCAGAATCAGAAGGACTGGCAAAATCCCATTCATTATGATTATACCACGATTTTTTTGGTTTTAAGAAATTATATTTATAATTGTAATATATAGGCAGATATAATCCAAGTCCTATTCTGCAGTAAATAAACTCAGGCATTAGTGCTAATAAAATATGCCCTACATTATTAAATTCAGAATACATAATATCAAAATTAAGATGAAATTTTAATGTTGGATCTTTGCACCATGGTTCTTTTTTTTCTTCAGGCTTGTTTTCCTCTTTTTTTTCAGGTTCTGGCTTTGGTTCAGGTTTTTCTTTTATCTCTTCTTTAGGTTTTGGCTGTTCTTTTTTTGGTATTTCTGCAAGTGGTTTAATTTCTTTTTTTTCAGTAACTGCTATAGGTTCGATTATTTTCATTATTTTCTTAGGAGGTTCCACAACAAGAGGTTTAATTAATTGAGGTTTTGGCGGTATATTATATTGATTTAATATATTTTCAGGTATATCGGTGGGTTTTAAAGGTGGATTTTTTCCCTTAATAGAACTCATTTGATAAGCCTTAATTTCCATTGGACTTGCGGGTTTATTTGGATTTAGCATATTAACTTTCCCATTAAATACATAAGCTTTTGTTTTAGAAGTTCCATTAAAATCCACAACAAAATCAGTTCCTGTAGGTGTTATTTCTGAATTTTTTGTCTGAATAATAATTTTCTCTTCTTTTGTAATACTACTGCTTATTATTCTTATTTTACCGTTAATTACATTTAAAATTGTTAATTTATTATCTTGTTTGAATACAGAATCAATAAGTAAAATACTCTTTTCATGTACAATAATATCATAAGATTTGGATTTTAAATTTATAGATGAATTTTTTCCTGTTCTTATTTTGTCTTTATCAGACAAAATCATATCAACCTGGGCCTTTTTCCAGTTTTTTTTATCTGTAGAAATCAGTAAAACCTGGACTTTGCCTTTTACTTTCTTTATCTTGATTTGTGAATAAACCAGATTTATATTTATTAATATAGTTAAAAAGATAATTATTATTTTTTTCATGGTCTGACCCCTTTTAAAATAAAAATTCAGAATAAAAAAGAACCTGATGCAGTCCTCTTAAACTATTATTTTGATATCTAAAACTTTTTAAATAATCAACATTAAGTGTTAAGTGTTTTGATAGGTTTATATGACTTTTAAATATAAAAATAGTATTTCTTTCTTTCTCTGTAAAAACATTATACCATTCTTTAACTAACCTATTATATATTTCCATGCTTAATTTAATTTTTAATGGAAAATCATGTAATACTTTTAACTTAATCATGCTGTAAGGCGATAAATTTTCAACTTTTTCAATAAAAAACATAAAATCAAAATAATTAATTAGAAAAAAACGAATAGTAGATGAAATTCCTATACTGTTTTTCTGGACAATATTATTAAAAACACCTCTTTCTATTTCATAAAATTTATTAAAAAATATCTTTCCAGGAAGTTGTTTTTGATAATATTTAAATTTGGTTTTTAAATTTATAATTTTATAAAAATTAAAATTAAATCCTGATGCAATAATTAAATTATTATTAAATTGATATGATATAAAATTTTTTACAATATCATTTTCTAATGCTAAATTATACAATTTTTTATTTATAATACTACAATTTAAGTAATAATTCATATAACTAATACTATTATTTTTATCAATAGGTTTCTTAGTATATGGATCAAATATATCAGATATATCATTATCATAGCCAATAATAACTCCTGTTTTTAATATTTTATATTTATAATTCAGCTCACTAAAAAAAAGGTCATAATCATTTAAATCATCAACAATAGCAATAAAATTAAAATTTTTAAAATGTATCTTATTTACAAAACCTTTTTTAATTAACAAAGGGTAAAAAAGATCATTAGAATAAAGATAGACAAGCTCACCATTTCCAAGAACAATATTTATTAACTTCAGCAGATAATAAATGATTAGTGAATTTTAAGAAATCTATTTTTGTAATAATGTCTTCTTTATTATCCCAATGATTTTTATATAAAACTCCATTACTATTGATTTCAACTGGAATATTTAACTTTAAGGCAAATGATTTGTAATTAAATTCAGGTTTTAAATTTAATATAAAATAAGATTGAGGACTGATATTTTCAATCCCCCAATACCAGTTATACGTAATCAATTTCCCTGATAAATTTGTATTAACAAATAACAAGATTAAAAATAATAAAAAATTTTTTACCATAATTATAACAATAATTATAAACAATTTTTATTTAATTTCTACTATTTTTATTAAGGAGGATTTTTTTTAAAACCGAATGGTAAGATTTAATCCCAACTCCCATGAAATAATTTTTTCCACTTCATCATTATCCTCACCTGGTTCACCTTTTTCTTCCCTTGTCATTTCATAAACTACTTTCTCATGGCCTCCCCCATCAATATTTTTACTTATATTAATAGTCCATGAATGATTTAAACTTACCTGTCCAACCATTTCCTTGGGATGTATATGATCTTGCCCACTATTATCCTGTCCATAGTCATAAGTAGTACGGGCATAAGCTAAACTGATTGTATGACTTAATTTATAACCTAATTTAATTGGTTTTTTAAAAAAAAGAGGTGGTTTCCAGTATTCTTTCAAATCTGTTGAAAAAGAATAAGAAGTTTTAAAGTTCCATGAATAACTTTTTTTATCAGGATATTCTTCAGTACTGGGTTCAATTTCATTCCTGAATTCTTCACCAAAATCTTCCTCAATTATCGTATAAAAATTTTCATGTTCATCAAATTTAGAAACACCATAAGAATATGTTAAACTCCAACCAATAGATTTATCAGCTTTCCACCTGTAGCTGAAACTACAATTAGGAGATATTGTATATTGAATAGATTTTTGTAAGAATCCATTTGTTTTTCTAAATGAGGCTCCATAAGATAAAGATGAACTTTTAATATATTGTCCTTCTTTTTGTCTCCATATCCAGAAATTAAATATATTCATTAAATTAAGAGAACTGGAAGCTGATACACTCCATGAATGACTTAAAGAATATGAACTGTAGGAACGTGAAGTATTTTGACTTAATGAATATGAAACATTCCATTGGCTTACATCCCAGAAATTCAATCCTAACCATGATGAGAATGAGTTTCCAAAAGATAAAGATGTATTATTTGCATTTCCCTCTTCATCCTCCCTGAATTGCCTGACAAATTCAAAAGAATTGAAATGTGGATTTATATAAGGAATATAAAAATATTGGCCGGGGACTTGCCAAAGGAATGAATCATCAAATTTATTCCATGTCCCCATCATAGTGTTGGAAACTATTGATATATCTGATTGTGAAAAACCCATATTCTGTGAATAAGAAGGGGTGAAAGTTTTAAAAATAAAAGTATCAATATTAAAAGACCCTACACTTAAAGAATAGGACTGGCTTGTATTAGCATTTTTAAATAAATTAGGATCATCATCATATTCTTCATACTTAAATTTTGTTCTTGCTCCTTTATAATGAAAACCTGATTCAGAATAACCTAAACTATAATTTATAGAAGGACTTATTAAAACTTTAGGAATTCTTAAACCAGTAGAAAAATTTCGATTTCTTGAATTTAAATTCCATGCATTAGTTTTATCAGGACTTGGATCAGTTTTAGATAAAGAATAAGAATAACTATACTTTGGAGTTACACTAAAATCACCTATTGAATAACTTCCTCCTGTATTCCATGCAATACTTTGAGAAAAATTATAATTTGTCGTTACATCATAACCTATCTGGTTAGTACTGGATGTATAACTTAAGGATTTAGATTCACTATAAGAATAAGATCTTCCTAACTGAAAATTAACTAAGGACTTTAATAAAGTATCAAAAATGGGAACTTTCATACTCCCATTCCATGCATAAGAATAAGAATCACTGATATGTGTGGGAAAATATTTATCATCCATTAGCCATGCAAGAGGTTTGCTGTTACTTTGTGCAGAAATAGAGCCTGATAAATTAATGTTGGGCCAGTATTGAGGATATAACTTTTTTAAAAGAGGATTAGAAGGTAAATTAACTCCCATATTTCCACTTATTTTTCTTGATATGGATAATCCCTGTTCATTAATAGGCATGAAAATATCATCTGTATCACTTTCAGAAAGAGATCGACTCCATCCTCCACTAACTGGCAGCCAGTTTATTGTACTCCATGACCCGCTAATTGAATCTGATATTGATTTAGTTCCTGTCCCTAATCCTCCAATAGAAGAGAAATCCTTTCCAACAAACGAGTGAGAATATGATAAGCTAAGATGATTGAGTAAATTAAAGTTAATACTATAATTATAAGCTTTATCCTGTAATTTTTGTACATCATCCAGATGCAGGTCATTAACCCAGACTATACCACTTGCTCCATCATAATCCTCACTTCCATAAATACCAATGGATATGTGATTAACCAGTTTTAAATTTGGAATATTAACAACTCGAAAACTTCCATCATGAGTATATAATCCATCATAATTTTCACGTGGTTTTAAATCTTTAAATTCTTTTGATCTAAGGTCAATTTCTACTTTACGCCATCCTGACCCATCTATTTTTTTTCTATACTCATAATAATTGTTCACACCACCAAATCTGAAAAAAATGTATTCACCGTGAGTAGTAACATTAGCAGGAACATATACCCAGAATTTTATTTTTTTATAGTACCTAATATCTATTGGATTACTATAATTCCTTGAAACATAAACAGCAGAATATTCTCCATCACCAGCATAATTAGAAGCAATGCTTTTATTAAAATCATGTATTTTTAAATTGTTATATTCAAGTACCATTGTTTGCTCATTTTCCTGGGCAGCTTCCTCTGATGATAAAGAACCATGCATATCATCGAAATTATCTTCATCATGTCCTCTTAAGGAATTATTATTATATTCATCACTGTCATGTTTAGATATCATATAAACTTTAAAGTTTGCCAGGTTAAAAAAAGTAGCTGTCTGGTCATTTAATTTTTTTTCTTTCCATGTCAGTCCTGAGAAATACATCTGATTTATCAGTAATGTTCCTGTCATTCCTGAATTTGTTTCAATCATTATCCTTACATGCTTAATTTTTCTTAATAACTCTTCCTGATCAGAGTTAAGTGCTGTTTTACTTAGAGTAATTCTAATAAGCTGCCAGTTACCATTTGAAATAGTCAAATTCTGTTTTCCATCTTCTGTTTTAGCATAACTTTGACTGCCGGATGGCCAGGAAATAATCTCATCACCGGCAGGGATGTCAAGATAACCATTTCTGTCAAGGTCCTCAGTATCAAGAACCCCATTAGCAAATAAATAATCACCTTCACTGTTATTATATTTAGGTCCTCCTCCAATTGTTGTATGGGTACCGCTGGGTGGATTAAATCTAAACCCCCCATCATTTTTAGATACTTCTTTATCAAAAATTCCATCACCATCAATATCCTCACTAAAAATACCTGTATCAATTCTAAGTTTCACACTTGCTGTAGGCTCGGTTGATACCAATTTTACCCACATTACCAGATCTGTATAATCTCTAAAATCTTTTCCCCCTGCAGTAAACCCATTTTTATAAATTACCCCTGCCCATGTCTTTCCTCCTGAAAAGTCATATTCAAAAGCAAGGGAACGCTGTACAGCATCTACACTGGATAATTGATGTGACTCCAGGTGCCCTTCATTAACATTAAAAGGACCTGGTTTTACACTGTAATCAACAGTAACCATATTAGGCCAGCCCAAAGGTTCAAGTCTATCATCTTCATCATAATTATGATAATCTTTATACTTTAGTTTTCCTCTTGTCTCCCATTCTGCTGAACTTCTGGCAGCACATAAATACCAGTCATAATCTTTCATAGGAAATGAATAAGCTTCAACTGTGCCTTCAAAATCATCAAGCATTGCCTGACCAAATGTATTAATATTATGATGAGACCCTGCATACTCACCTTTAAATGATAAAGTAAAAGGGGCTTTTTTTTCAAAAAAAGTTTTAACCCGTCCTGGAATAATAAAATCCATTCCTTTTGCAGTTTTTTTCTCATCAAATGTGGCTGATCCAAAAACAGATCCAACCCATCGGCTGTCAGATGCATTATTTGCAGATGGAACCCTGGCAGGAGCCTGCTTTCCATTATAAAAACCAACACTGCCTACAGATAACCAATCTGTTAAATCACAATCCACTCTAAGTCCTGCTAAAATCTGCTGAAGACCACCACCAAATGGCAAATATTCATAAACAATATCTATCTCTGAATCAGGTGTTATAATAACAGATGACATAAACTCTAAGTGTCCTGTTTTATAATCAATTCTGTAATCTTTATTTCTTGTCAGCTTTCTTCCATCCAGAAAAACCATTTCTGATTCTGGAATGATATCCCAATGCAAAGTAAAATCTCTTGATTCATACCTGTATTCAAGATGAAGATAATAATGTGAATCACTATAATTAGGGTTTAATCCATAAATTGATTTTTCAGGATTTGATTCATAATAAGAACCTGAAAATTCAAAAGGTCTGGGATGATTAAAAATAATATAGCCTTTTTGTTCATCTATATAATATTCAAATGTACCGGAATTAAAAACTTCTGTATTTCTTTCTGAAAAAGGCTGTTTATCAAGTTTTCTATAATCAACATCAAGTATAAAAAATTTAAAATCTTTATCATTTTTTTGAATATTTTGATTACCCAGACTATAGACTCCTTTATATTCATAAAGAGAAACTGTGTTTTTTCTATATAAAAACGTATAACATTTATTGTCATGACTATTAGTCATTATAACATCATAAGCAGAGTCTTTATCAGTGGAAGGATCGATATATGGGATATCATCTCCATCAGGTTTAACATAAGTAATAAGAATATCATAAGAATCTGAAATGCTTCTTTTAAATATAATTAACCCTCGGCTGTAATCAACAATAAAATCTGTTCCATTATATAATAAATCACAATCATTAGTTTCAGATAAATTGCTTTGAATTAAAGGAATTGGAATTGTACTGAAATTATTATCTTTAATATTATCATCAAGGTATATAACCAGGCTTCCACTGTTAATCGGGTTACCATTGTTTATAATATAATATTTCTTTTTTACATAATCATAATCTTTAATATTTTTTAGAATTAATTGGGAAGTACCTTTAAAATGTTTAACTTCTGTAATACCTCTTGTCATACTTGCAATAGCCTGAAATTTCCATTTCCCTTTTTGAGCAGTAGCTTTAATACCAAATGCATTCTTTGTTCCGCTGCTGCTTCCCTTAGCATAAGAACTGGAAGGAATAGATACTCCAATATTACCAGCAGTAATATTTTGAATAAATTCATCCTGTTTTAGTGCATTATATTCTACTTTATACGTATCAGTTTCCTGACGGCCACTGCTGTCAATATCAATAGTAACTTTTTTCCCAACTTTACCT
Source organism: uncultured bacterium (assembly GCA_965373035.1). GTDB lineage: Bacteria > Spirochaetota > JAHITG01 > JAHITG01 > JAHITG01 > CBDVEP01. Next base: position 5,735 of record CBDVEP010000045.1, on the reverse strand, counting down.
TTTATATGAATTTCCAGGCTCTGCTTAGGCTTAAATCCCCTATTAACAGCAGATGAATGAGCACTTGCTTCTGCATATTTAGGTTTTTTTAGAAAATGTGACCAGCCATAAGAAAAGCCTATTGACTGGCGACCATAAATTCTAAGATGGGTTTCCCAGTCAGGAAATTGCCAGTCCAGTTTGTGTTCAACTCCATCTGAAGTTGGAGGTAATGGCTGCCACTCATCATCTTTTTGCAAACTTGTTGAAAACAAATCAGGTGCAATTTTAAATTGTCTGGCTTTCCTTAATTCTAAATTTTGAACTTCTTCAAAAGTCAACTCTTTCTCAAAAAGTTTTGAATGTAATAACTGGTTAGGTTTTAAAATACCCATTCTTTTTGGGATAAAAATTTTTGGAAGTTTCATTTTTCTTTTTTTTATTGGTATAAAAGATGAAAATAATTTTTTATAAATTAATTTATAATCTTCTTTTTTAATTGTAGCAAGAGAAAAAACAGCAAAATTAATAATTACAAAGGATATTAAGCTAGTAGTAAATAAATATTTTATGTATTTGTACAAAAATCACACCTGTCTTTAATTTATGAACATATTATATCTTAAAATTAAAATAATTCAATTAGTATTTAATAATCCTTTGGTTCAGTTTCTACTAAAAATGGAACATTATGTAAAATGTTAGTAGAACCTGTAGAGGCTAATTTTCCTGATTTAGCATCAATATTACAAAAAATAATTTCATCACCAGGAATGTTGAAATCCTGATAAGTTTTATTCCAATACATTTTATCAAATATTTTCAGTATTAAGGGACTTGCTAATCTGCCTCCTGTCATACCAGAGCCTAATGACTGGCTATAATCATCAAAGCCTATCCATACAATAACAATATAATCTTTTGTATAGCCCACACACCATGCATCTTTAAAACCACTGGTAGTTCCTGTTTTCCCACATAATTTAATTTTTAAAGGATTGTTTTTTAAAGCATATCTGGCTGTTCCTTCAGGGGAAAAAACCTTTTTTAAAGTATCGGCAATAATATAGGTTGTTCCACGGGAAAATATTCGTTTATTATGGTTTTTATCCCATTTATTGATAATATTACTCTGAATACTAATATTATCAATAATATCTTCATTATATTGATTTTTTACACCTCTTACTAATAAAGGAAATACTTTTTCTCCTCCATTAGCAAGAACATCATAAGCAACAGATAACTCGTAAGGACTCATTTCAACTGTTCCCAATGCAAGGGAAAGTACTGGCAAAAATTCCAATGTTGCTCCAGCATCAAGATAAATCCGGTTTAAATAATTATTTATTAATTTTTTCGGGGATATATGATTTAATATCTGAACACTTATAGTATTAATTGATTTAATTAACCCATCCTGATAAAATATAGGCCCTCTGTATTTTAAACTATAATTTTTCGGTTCATAATATCTGTTTTTATCTTTAAATTTTACAGGCTTATCTGTTAAAATAGTTGTTAGTGTAAACATTTCCTCTTCAATACCAACAGCATAAATAAAAGGCTTAAAAGATGACCCTACCTGCCTCTTTATATGAAATGCCCTGTTTAACTGATTTTTAAATGTAAAATTTTCACCACCAACAAAACCTAATATATCGCCTGTGGATGGTTTACTCACAATTATAGATACCTGAAGATTTTCTTTATATTTTTTATTTGTATATAATGTTCTGAGATATTTAAAATATTCCCTTATACTGTCCTGGACAATAGTTTGAATAGATAAATCAATAGTTGTTGATATTTCCAGACTTCCCCTGAGTATTTCTGAAACAGTAAACTGTTTTGCAAGATATTGACGAATATATTCAACAACATAAGGTGCTTTATTTACATTCATTTTCCAGTAAGATATAGATGAAATATTCAGTTTATTTTTAAAATTATTCCAGAAATAGTTATAACGATTTTCAAAATTTTTTACTGATATAAGGTTATGTTGTTTTAAGGAGTTTAAAATAATTAAATGTTTTCTTTTTGCAAGTTCTATATTATTAAAAGGACTGAAATAATTTGGAGCAGGAATTATACAAATTAATAAAGCAATCTCAAACTGGTTTAAATTTCTTACATTTTTATTAAAATAAAGTTTACTGGCTGATTGTACTCCATAGGAACCATGTCCGAAATAAACAGTATTTAAATACATTAATAATATATCATCTTTTGAAAATTTTTTTTCAATATTAACTGAACCGTATAATTCTAAAAATTTTCTGTATATGTTTCTCCGTCTTGAAGTAAAAAGGATTTTAGAAAGCTGCTGAGTAATAGAGCTTCCACCCTCGATGATTCTTAAACTTAATAAATTTTTAATAAAAGCACGTAATATCCCTTTATAATTAATTCCTTTATGATTATAAAAATTTCTATCTTCTATTGATACTAAACTTTGTATTAAATTTTCAGGTATTTTTGATAATTGTACAATCTCTCTTTTAGTAGGAGAAAACTCCCCTATTATTTTATTATTATTATCATAAATTACTGACGGGTTGATTTCAGTTACTTTTCCTTCATCATTAAGAATGATATACTTATTTTTTTCATTATAAGTTATTAACTTTTCATGATATTCAAATAAATTGTTTAATAATCTTGATTTGTTTTTATGCCAATCAAGATATGCAATTAAAGCAGTACCGCCAAAATAACACAGGATAACACAAAACAGCAGAACAATTATTAAAATAATCTTTTTAATATTCATTTTTTATTATTATAATTCTATTATAACCATTATAGTCTTTTTTAATATTTAAGACTTTTAAACATGCCTTATTTATCAATAAAACAATTTTTTCTTTTAAACATGGATTTATTTCTAAAAACAGATATCCTCCAGGTTTTAAAATTTTTTTTACAGGGTTGATGATTTTATTATAATAAACCATCCCGTCACAACCTCCATTAAGAGCAATATGCGGTTCAAAATTGTTAACATCATCAGGCAAGGTTTTCATTTCATCAGCTGAAATATAAGGAGGATTGGAAATAATATAATCATATTGGTCTGAAATATCAGAATATATATTACTTTGTATAAACTCAATTTTGCTTTTTTTATCAAGTAAATTGTTTTTATTTTTTAATGCTATATTTAAGGCTTTTGAAGATATATCAGAACAGGTCACAATTGCTTCTGTGACTGTTTTTTTTATTGTAATTCCTATATTTCCACTACCAGTGCCAACATCCAGTATTTTTTTATTTTTAAGATCATATTGAAGTATTTCATCAATGAGCAATTCTGTTTCAGGCCTGGGAATTAATACATTTGAATTTACATAGAAAGATAGTCCATAAAATTCTTTATATTCTAAAATATAGGCTATTGGTTCGTATTTAGTTCTTCGTGAAATTATAGTTTTTATTTTACAAAGTTTTTCTTTTGATAGTAATTTATTAAAGTCCATATATAGTTTTACGCGGTTTATATTTAAAATATGGGAAATAAGAATTTCTGCATCTAATTGATAAGCAGCAATATTATATTTTTTTAAAGTATCAATTGCAAAATTTAAAGTATTTTTTATTGTCCAATTAGCAGTCATTGTTTTATTCATTTATGGTTTAATTATAAATATTTATTTAATATTATTAAAAAGTCACAGAGACACAGAGGCACAGAGTAAATATTATAATTTTTATAATTTAGTTTAAAACAGTAAATTATAACAAAAAATGAATGATTTTTATTAAATTTAACAAAATTTTAAAAATATTTCCTTAATTAATTTACTCTGTGCCTCTGTGTCTCTGTGGCTAATTTTATAAATATGGCTGGTTATATTATTGTTTTTCAACTTCAGTATAATGAAGCTGTAACTTAGAAATAATGTCTTCAATATCACCATCTAATACCTTATCCAGCTTATAAAGGGTTAAATTTATTCTATGGTCTGTAATTCTATTTTGTGGAAAATTATAAGTTCTGATTTTTTCGCTTCTGTCACCTGTCCCAATTTGAGATTTTCTTTCCCGGGATAACTTTTCATTTTTTTTTGCTTGTTCCATTTCATATATTTTAGCCCGTAAAACCTGCATTGCTCTCATTTTGTTTTGTAATTGTGACCGTTCATCCTGGCTTGTGACAACTAACCCGGAAGGAAGATGTGTGATTCTAATAGCTGAATCTGTTTTATTAACATGCTGTCCCCCGGCTCCTGAAGAACGATAAGTATCAATTTTTAAATCTTTTTGATCAATATCAATGTCTTTCTCTTCTATTTCCGGTAATACGGCAACAGTTACAGTAGATGTATGAATTCGTCCCTGTGACTCAGTTTGCGGAACTCTCTGAACCCTGTGAACACCGCTTTCATATTTAAGATTAAAATAAACTTTTTCACCCTTAATGCATAAAATTAATTCTTTAAAGCCATCCATATCAGAAGCATGAGAACTTATAATTTCCATTTTCCATGCTTTTTTTTCGCAATAACGCTGGTACATTCTAAATAAATCAGCAACAAAAATCGAAGATTCATCTCCACCAGCACCGGCACGGAATTCCATAAATATATTTTTGTCATCATTCGGGTCTTTTTTAATTAACAACTTTCGTAAAGAAGATTCTGCTTTGATTTTTTCCATTTCAAGATGATTTAGTTCTTCTCTTGCCAATTCCTTAAATTCTTCATCATCTGAAGCTTCATCCAGAAGTGTTTTGGTTTCATTAATTTTATTATTAATTTCCTGAAAATGTTTATGACAACTTAATATTTCTTCTATTTCATTTCTTTCTTTAGAAATTTTCCTATATTTTTTTTGATCCTTAATGATTTCCTGGTTTAAAAAAAGCTGATCAATCTCTTCCAGTCTTTTAACCAGTTCTTTTCTTTTTTCTTCCTGTAGCATAACGATAAATAATATTAAAATTAATTTTAGAGTCAATTAAAAATCATTTGTATTAGTAATGATATTTTAAAATTCCACAACTAATTTCAATTTCAACTGTTTGACTTTCTGATTCAGGGTATAATTGTATTGCTATTAAACAAACTATAATTCTAAAAATATTTTTTGATATTGTTCTTTTTCACCTTTTTGTTTGTACAGCGTTAAAATATTATTTGTTAAAATGATTTTATCATAGATATAAGTATCTCCTGTATCAAGAATTATCTTTAAATTATTATTTTCTATACTCCATCTACCTGTCTCAAAAGGACGCTCATATAAAAAAGAACGGAAATAATATGTTCCTTCATCAAGTTCAAAAGAAATTTCATCAGCATTACCTTGTATTGTTTTCCATCCTTCAATCAAATCCTTTTCAATAATATTTTTATCCATACTTTTAGTACTGCACGAAAAAACAATAAAGCTCAGTAAAATGATTAATCCGCCTTTAATATTACTTTTCATTTTATAACCTCACATTTTAAAAAAATTATATGTACTTGCATTCTTTATCACTCACTTATTTTATCTTGGTGCAAGAGTAAAAGTAAGAAGACGAGATGTGAGTTTACAAACGATAACCGATGAAGGAACAAAAGCAGGTGACACATTTTCAACTATTGTTCAGACAGCTAAAAAGTTGGGAATAAGTGCTTATGAATATATATTTGATAGAGTTAGTAAAAGATATAAATATCTATCCCTTGCTGACATTATTAGGGCAAGAAGTGGTAATAATTCAGATTTTCTAAAAAAAATAATATATACAAATTATGGTGCAATTT
>CBDVEP010000044.1:0-20612 GCA_965373035.1 uncultured bacterium | reverse complement strand
TTTCTAATAAAAAATTATCTTTTTTAAGTTCAAAAACATTAAAATTTCCTCCATCCAGGTACTGTCCTATCCCATCCCTAACAACAGAATAATAAGGCTTTACTTTAAAATGTTCAGGAAATTCCTCTATCTTTTTACTGTATATTTCTTTTATATCAATCCATTTTATAAAACTGTTTTTATAAAAAATATTTTTATATTCATCAATACTTTTTTTAAGAATTTTAAACCTGATTAAATTTTCTATATTTGTTAAATCCAGATAATTTTTATAATAAAATACCAGGTAATTATTCTGTAATCTTACAAGTTCATTGAAAAAAAGGTCAGAATATAACTGATCAAGGTAATGCTCTATCCAGACACTTTTATAATCCTGATAAATTTTTTTAAAATACATTAAAATTAAATCCTGACATTCATCAATCATATAAAACTTTTGTTTTTCAATAATTTCTTTAATCGTATCCTGTGTAAACAGCCCCGGGTAAAAATCCAACTGGTAATTTTCTTTTTTATTATCTTTCTTTATTTTTCTTTCTTTCAAATAATTCTTAATATTTATAAAATCATTTTTAAGAAATATAAGTTTTGTGATTTTCTGATATTCTTTAATTGGTTTTAAAAATTTAGTAACAATAGAATAATCTCTATGCTGATTATTAAAAATATCATCTCCAATATCAAAAGAATAATGATATTCATCTAAGATCTTTTCAAGCTGGGTGTCAGGCATTTCAGTAAATCTTTCCATTTCTGTTTTTGGAAGCATGTAATTTTCAAGTGCCTTAATCCTGCCAACAGCATAAGATAATCTTACATCCTGTGAAAAAATAACCTTATGAAACAACTCCTACTCCTTAAAAATTTTTTTTACAATTTCAGCTTCACCTTTTTCTCTTAATTCTCTAAGCATAGATTCAAGAGAACTGTTATATTGAATTTTCCCTGACTTTAATATAAAACCTGCCTTAATATCTGCTGACTCATCTGACAGCTTCAAACTCCCTTCTTCTCTTAACTTTTCCTTTAACTTTTTATTAAGCCTGTCAATAAAATCTTCTGTAATCCTGTTTTTATCATTCTCAGAAATTATAATTTCTTCCCTGCCTGTTTGAATATATTCAATAATTTTTTTTTCGATAAAACTCTGGTAATCCTCTTTTGGCATGGAAACAATTCTTTCCTCAACTTTTTGAAAAACATCAGTAATTAATTTCTGTTTTAAATCAAGCACTTCTTTTCTCATTTTAAGCTCTGCCATTTGAACAAGCCTTTTGTAATGATTATCTGCATCCTGCTCAATCTTCTTTTTCTCTGCTTCTTCTGTACCCTTTAACAAATTTTTCTTTTTTGCTTTTATATCATCAGCTTGTCTTTTATATTCCAGTAGTATGGATTCTGCTTTATCTTCAGCATCCTTAATAATTTTTTTTATAATATCTTCAACTGCCATAAATCATCCTTTTTTAAAAATTTATTCCAAACCAGACAAGAAAAAAAGAAATTAAAAAACCTAATACAGCATACAATTCAACAAAAACTCCCATAACCAGGGCTTTTCCAACTTCATTTGGCTGTTTGGAAGACATTTCAATTCCTGCTGCACAAACTTTTCCCTGGTTAATAGCTGAAAACAAACCAGATAAAGCAATTGGCAGGCAGGCAGCAAGAGCAAAAAGTCCCTGGGCTAATGACACTAAAGGAATAGAACCTCCTATAATTCCAAGCTTTACCATAACAAGAAATCCTATAACAAAACCGTAAATTCCCTGAGTACCTGGCAGCGCAACCAGCATTAAATATTTTCCAAAATTTTTTGGATCTTCTGTCATTACTCCTTCTGCAACCTGACCTGCAATACCAATTCCCACAGCAGAACCAATACCTGCAAGAACAACAGCAGAGAAAATCCCCAATAAAACAAAAAATAAACCTATAGTCATATTTTTTCCTCCTTGTTTGATTTCTAATTTTACCGCAAAGTCGCAAAGTACTAATATGCGGTTATAGTTTTACGTTTGTAGGGGAGGGTTTAAAACCCTCCCTTACATAATTTTTCGATAGCTTCTTTATTGTTACATCTGTTATATTACTATCCCTTTTCTATATGCACATAATCCAGCTTTTCTTTAAAAGGTGAAAACTCCCTTCCTCCACTCTGGTAAAATTTAGTAAAATATTCAACAAACTGAAGCCTGGTTGTATGTACAAAAGCACCAAGTGCATTAATGCCAATATTAAAAAGATGCCCAAATATCAATCCAACAACCAGAACAATAATAGCCACAGGCACTCCTATAATAGGGATGTTAATAATCATTGAATATACAATCCCAATAATAATATTTATTACCATAGCCACAACACCTGTTGCCAGTGCCAGAGCAAATAAACGCGAATAAGATACAATATCTCCGAATATCCCTGTTATATCATAAAGCCCGAATAATCCCGCACCAATTCTTGCCAGGGGATTTTTACTTTTTGAAGTAAACAGGATAATAATACAAGCACCTGCTCCGGATACACACCATAAAATTGTCATATTTTTTAAAGCCACACCTATTAGTACTCCAAAAATAATTAAAATCCAGGAAAATGATTCAACAAACGCAGATCTTAATTCATTATTTTTTAATAATATAACAAACTTAATTATAAATCCAGTAATAATCTGAAAAACCCCCAGACCAATTGCAAAAGCAAATAATCTTAAAGGATTTTTTAATGGGTCTAAAAAAGCAATTTTTTCTTTTAAGATACTAATAGCCTGAAGAGAAGCTGGTAATTTTTCAAACTGAATTCCAAAAAATCCACCTGCAAGAACTCCCATAATTACTGTAAAGATACCTGATATAATCATCAAGTTTAAAAGTTTTTTAGTCCCGGCACCCATGTATTTATTTCTTAACAGGAGCAAACTTAATAAAATAAGAACCAGTCCATAGCCTGCATCTGTTAAACATATTCCAAAATAAAGAGCAAAAAAAGGAGCAAATAATGGCGTTGGGTCTGGTTCTTTTTTAGTTGGCAGACCAAATAGTTTTGTAACCATTTCAAAAGGAGAAATAAGTCTTTGATTTTCAAGTGCTACAGGCGGGTCATCTTTTTTTTTCGGGATTTCCAGAGCAATGTGTATTTCTTTATATCTTTCTTTTATTTTATTTAATTTTTCTACATCACTTTTTTTTATCCATCCCCTAATTAAAAAACAAGATTCTGTATCCATAAAATTCTTTTTTATCTGAACTTTTTCATATACTGCCCTCCAGTAATCAAGGCAGACCAGCATGTCATTGTATGCAAAACAATAAGCTTTCATTTCATTTTCAATATCCTTTAATTCAATGTCTATTTGACTGATTTTATTAGTATATTCTTTAATTGTATTTGTAATAGTTATATTAATATCACTAAAATCAGCTTGTATTAAATTAAAATTCTTTATGGTTTCCTGTATCTTTTCTGCTATTTCATTCAGATAAATAATAGAAAAATATTGCTTCTCTTTTGTAGAATGTATAATATTACAATCTGCAAATTCAACTTTTTTAATTATATCCATAAATTCATAAAAATTTTTGCTATCCATTACGGCAAAAATAACATTAACAATGGGTGAAGCATTATAAACTTCATTAATATTAATTTTTAAATTTTTCCAAGGCTTTAAAAACTCTATCTGTGAGAGTATACTATTGCGTAAAGATTCCAACTCTGTTAATTTATTGGATAGCTTTTTAATCTCATCAAGAATACTATATTTAAAATTTCTTACTGTTTTAATGTATGTATCATTATCCAGAATCAGCCTCTCTTGTGAAAAAGATTCTAATAAACTTTTTTTTGGTTTGTATTTGTGAAGAAATTTTAAAGAAAAAGCCAACTCTTCTTTTTTCTTACTGATATCCTGAAGTGTATTCTCAATGGAAGATAATTCTTTTTTATCATCCTCACTGTTTTTTAAAACTTTTTTCAATTCATCCCGCTTAACCTCAACAATTTCTACAATGCCTGCTTTATGAACATCATCAATTAAATTATTTTTAATACCTGAATATCCAAGTAAAGTAAGTTTTAGCATTTTTGCAACTGACATAGTTATCCCTTAAATTGTAATGGGTCACTTAACATGGAAATTGTCATTGCGAGGAGCGTTAGCGACGAAGCAATCTCATCCCCTAATGACTGTCCCATTAACCTAAATTAAAAAAAGTTTTTGATAAACAAATTCTGCTGTTTCATCTAAAAGGCTTAATGCCTTATGATGAATTTTACCCTTAAATTCATCATTTATAATTTTTAATCCATTGATTTTTTTATCTGCTTTTTCAGAAGCTTGTTCGATTTTTTCATTATAATACTGCTTTAGATTTATTTTTAATTCTTTTTCTAATTTTTCAACATCTTTATCACTTTTTTTTACAAGTTCTTTTCCTTTATGAGTTGTCTCTTCAATAATTTTTTTTGCTTTTTTTTCTGATTCCTGAATATATTTTATATTTTCTATAAACAAATAGCCGCCCTCCATAAAAATTTAATAAAAATTATTGCTTTTAATTTCCTTGTCAAGATTTTTTTATTTTGAATTGACATTCCATATTATTTATTTATATTTAAAAAATACTCAAAGGAGAAAAAATCATGATACCCTTTCACCACTTCTTAACAGAATTCAGTAAATTAGATACTGAAGTCAAAAAAATATTTTATGATTTCTTTTCTAATGAGAATCCCTTTTTATTGGCTGCAGAAAGTCACTGGAAACCAAATGTAGATATATATCGGACAAAAAATGGAATCATTGTAAAAGTAGAATTAGCAGGTATGAAACAAAAAAATTTAAAAATATTATTCGAAAACAACAAATTAAAAATCAAAGGGAGCAGACATGATTACTCTATTCCTGAACAGGTCACCTGTCAGCAAATTGAAATTACTTATGGTAATTTTGAACGTATTATCAATATTGACCCTGAAGATAAAAAAATAGATGAAGATAATATAAATGCAACTTTTAAATATGGGTTTCTATTAATATATTTACCATTCTCAAAACAAAATAAAAATACAAAAAAAAATGAAATAAATATTGAAGGAGAGTAGAATAATGGATGATTCTGAATTCATACTACACCCACAGGTAAATGACAAAAAATTAATAGAAGAACTTGAAAAAGCTGATCAAGATTTTAAACAAAAAATTCCTGAAGTAATAGGCATTCTCCCTCTCCAAAAATTAACTATATTTCCCTTTCAGATTGCTCCCTTGATTATTATAAACCCGAAATCTGTAAAATTAATTGATGAAGTTATGATACGGCACCGTATTATTTGTGTTGTGACCCTAAAAAAAGATAATGCCTCTTATCATTCTTCCAGTCTTTATAATTTCGGCTGCATTTGTAAAATACTCAGGATGATTAAACTACCAAATAAAAATATTCGTATTCTGGTTCAGGGTGTAGCAAGAGCAGAAATTAAAAAATATTCATCAGAGGAACCATATATTAAAGCAATTGTTAATATAAAGGAAGATATTATTAAAACGGATAAGGAACTAAATGCCTTAAAACTAAATATTATTAACGAATTCCAGAAAATAGCAACTTATATACCGCAAATTGGAGAAGAATTACAGATTATTGTTATGAATATTGAAGATCCCAGTAAACTTTCTGATATGATAGCAACAAATATTAATATCACCCCAAGGGAACGGCAAAAACTGCTGCAGAACCTTAATGTAAAAAAAAGAATGGAAAAAATCCTTTATTATATAAACAGAGAATTGGATGTACTGGAACTTGGAACTAAAATTCAAACAAAAGTTAAATCAGACCTTAATAAAAAACAGCGCGAATTTTACCTTCGCCAGCAAATGGAAACCATTAAAAATGAGCTGGGGGAGACAGATGAAGTTACATCTGAAATAAAGGAACTTAAGAAAAAAATAAAATCTGCTAAAATGCCTGAAAAAGCAGAAAAAGAAGGTCTTAAAGAATTAAACAGAATGTCAAAAATGCAGACAGGTTTTGCTGAATATACTGTTATCAGAACATATATACAATGGCTTATTGACCTGCCATGGTCAAAAGAAACAAAAGATAATCTTGATATATTACGGGTTGAAAAAATTCTAAATGAAGATCATTTTGACCTGGAAAAAATAAAAGAAAGAATCATAGAATATTTATCAGTAAGAAAATTAAAAACAGATATGAAAGGTCCTATATTATGCTTTGTAGGACCACCAGGTGTAGGAAAAACATCCCTTGGCAGATCCATTGCAAGAGCCATGGATAGAAAATTTGTCCGCATTTCACTTGGCGGAATAAGAGATGAAGCTGAAATCAGAGGTCACAGAAGAACTTATGTGGGGGCTCTGCCTGGAAGGATTATTCTCAACATGAAAAATGCCGGTTCTAATAATCCAATATTTATGCTTGATGAAATTGATAAAGTGGGTAATGATTTCAGGGGAGATCCGGCATCTGCCTTACTTGAAGTTTTAGACCCACAGCAGAATTATGAATTTACCGACCATTATCTTGACCTTGCTTTTGACCTGTCAAAAGTTTTTTTTATCACAACAGCTAATATTTTAGATACAATCCCTCCTGCTCTTCTCGATAGAATGGAAGTATTAAGATTGCCAGGATATACATTAGAAGAAAAATCACAAATTGCGAAAAAATACCTGGTATCAAGACAGCTTGAGGAAAATGGTATTGGAGATAAAAAAATTAAAATTACTTCATCCGGGTTAAAAACCATTATTAGGGATTATACACGGGAAGCAGGTGTCAGGAATCTTGAGCGGGAAATAGGATCATTATGCCGTAAAATAGCAAGAAAAATAGCGGAAAATAAAAAATTCCCTCATACAATTGATAAAGATACTATAGCATCATTTTTAGGTCCAAAAAAATACTTTTTTGAAGTAGCTGAAAGAATAAAAATGCCGGGTATTGCAACAGGAATGGCATGGACTCAAACAGGAGGCACAATTCTTTTTATTGAAGCAAGTAAAATGATAGGCAAAGACACCTTAAAATTAACAGGAAGCCTTGGTGATGTTATGAAGGAATCTGCTAATATAGCTCTCAGCCTGATTAAATCAAAAAACCAGCAATTTAAAATCGACCAAAGTTTATTTGAAAAAACTGATTTTCATATACATGTCCCGGAAGGAGCAACACCTAAGGATGGCCCTTCTGCAGGGATAACAATCTTTACAGCTCTTTACTCATTACTAATAAATAAAAAAGTAAAGGGTGATTATGCCATGACCGGAGAGATTACTTTAAGAGGTAAAATTCTCCCAATAGGTGGTATTAAGGAAAAAGTGCTATCTGCAAAAGAAGCAGGAATTAAAAATATTATACTTCCAAAATTAAATAAAAAAGACATGGAAGATATACCTGAATCTATTAAGAATTATCTCAACTTTCATTTTGTAGATATTATTGAAGATGTTATAAAATTAATGTTTTAAGAATAAGTGTGGCTGTCTAAAAAGCCACAGAGTCACAGAGGGTAGTAAACAAAAAAGCTAATTATTATTTATTTTTTAGTCATAGTTTAATATTTTTTTATTAAATATTAAAATTATAATATATTCTCTGTGACTCTGTGGCTAATTAATTAGACAACCCCTAATCAAATAAGGACTGTACATGGAAACAAAATTTAATTTAAAATTTATTGATCAATATGGCACATTTACTATAGATAACCCACATAAGTTTAAACGCCTGTACTTTCCGCTTTTAAATGAGACTGGATTTATATCTTCTATCACACCTGATTTAAAAGGTGATATTAAAACAAGCCAGCATTCATTTCTTACAGTCCCTGTTTCTGTGGAAGATTTATACCTGACTAAATCAAGCCGTAATTTCTGGGTACAGATTAATAAAAAAAAAATATGGTCTGCAACTGGGGTCTCTGCTTTTGAAAATTCCAAAGATGATATTGTAAAATTAGAAGCAGGTCTTCTGTATCATAAAATAAAAAGAATAAATCAAAAATTAAAAATTAAATCAGAAATTATCAACTTTGTTCCTTCATCAAATAAAAACATTGAAATCATGCTGGTACAATTAACAAATCTCTCAAACCAGGAAATGATATTGCAGCCATTTTTTGGAATGCCATTATTTTGCCGGTCAGCAGAAAACTTAAGAGACCATAGAAATGTAACATCTATGCTAAACAGGGCGAAACTTCTAAATAACGGTATTATGGTAAAACCAACCATGCTGTTCAGTGAAGCCGGGCATAAAATTAACAATACAATATATTATGTTGGCGGGTTTACAGATGATGGAAAATCACCTGAAGGATTCTTCCCTACTGTAATGGATTATGTTGGTGAGACAGGTGATTTCGAAAAACCTGAAGCTGTCCTTCAAAATAAAAAGCCTGTAAAAAAAATCCAGCAGGGAGAGGAATGTGCAGCAGGGATTAAATTCAAACAAAAAAAATTATCCCCTCAAAAAAGCTGTGATTTTATTATTATAATGGGGATAACTAAAAATATAAAAACAATTAAACAATGGGAATTAAATTTTAATACAAGGAAAAAATGCCTTGAGAATTTAAAAAAAACAAAAAAATTCTGGATCAGTTATATTGAAAAAATTAAATTTGAAACATCAGATGAAAAATTCAATAACTGGCTCAAATGGGTATCTGTCCAGCCTTTAATGAGAAAAATTGCAGGTAATTCATTTCTTCCTGATTTTGATTATGGCAAAGGAGGAAGGGGATGGCGTGACCTGTGGCAGGATTTACTTTCACTTATTCTTGTAAATCCAGAAAAAGTAAAAAGACAGCTTTTAAATAATTTTGAAGGAATCCGCATAGATGGAAGTAATGCAACTGTTATTGGCAAAAAGCCAGGTGAATTTACAGCAGACAGAAATAATGTTTCCAGGGTCTGGATGGATCATGGTGTGTGGCCTTTTTTTACATTAAATTTATACATTCATCAAAGTGGGGACTTTAATATATTATTTTCAAAGGTAAAATACTTTAAAGACTTTCAGATCAAACGTGCAAAAGAAAAAGACTGGAAATGGAATGAAGCAGAAGGAAATGTTTTAAGAACCAAAGACAATAAGATTTACTCAGGCACTATCCTGGAACATATTCTTATTCAAAATATAATTCAATTTTATAATGTTGGTTCTCATAACAACATAAAATTGGAAGATGCTGACTGGAATGACGGTATGGATATGGCAAGTCAAAAAGGTGAAAGTGTTGCTTTTACATCTTTTTATGCGGGAAATTATACAGCACTTGCTGATCTGTTATCACAGCTTAAAAAAATAAAAAAAATACATACCATAGAAGTATATGAAGAAATGAAAATACTTCTGGATACACTTTTCAAACCAATTTCATATAACTCAATAAAAGCAAAAAAAGAATTACTGGAAAAATATTTAGAAAAAACAAAATATACTATTAGTGGTAAAAAATTAAAAATTAATATTGATAAACTTATCTCTGATTTGAAAAAAAAAGCAGAATGGATAAACCAGCATTTAAATAAACAGGAATGGATAAAGACCAGTAAAGGCTTGCAATATTTTAATGGCTATTATGACAATAGGGGAAAAAGAGTTGAAGGAGATCAGGACAAGGGAGTCAGGATGACATTAACAGGTCAGGTTTTTCCTGTTATGTTTGGTTATGCTAACAGGGAAAAAATCCAATGTATCCTTAAATCTGTCATGAGATTATTGTGGGATAAAGAACTAAATGGACTGCGACTGAACACAGATTTTAAAGAATTACAGCCTGATCTGGGAAGAGCTTTTTCATTTGCTTTTGGACATAAAGAAAATGGAAGTTTTTTCAGTCACATGAATGTAATGTTTGCAAATGCACTATATAAACAAGGATGGGCAGAAGAAGGATATACAATATTAAATTCTATTTACAAGATGTGGCAAAACCACCAGAGGAGCAGGATATATCCAGGTATCCCTGAATATTTTAATTCAAATGGAAGAGGTTATTATCACTACTTAACAGGATCAGCAAGCTGGTATATGTTTACAATGCTTCAGCAGGTATTTGGTATAAGAGGGTTATATGGAGATATACTTTTATCACCTGCATTAGTAAAAGAACAGTTTAACAATCATGGTGAAGCTGTGTGTACTGCCTCATTTGCTGGTAAAAGAATAAAAATTATATACAGGAATTCTGAAAAATTAAATTTTAATCAGTATCAAATTAAAAAAATACTTATTAATAATAAAAAAATAAAATATATTCAAATGAATAATGGGATAAATATAAAGAGAAAAAATTTTTTAAAATTAGCTGATAAGGGTTTGAATGTCATAATAGTGGATTTGAATAAATAGGGTACTAAATCTTCATGGTATTATTCAGTAGTAATTCAGTTGTAATTCTATTGGTAATAATTCAGATTTTCTAAAAAAGAATAATATAATATAAATTATGGTGCAATTTATTGTTCATGATGAAGGAATTAATTCTTTAGAATTTTATAAAAGACTTATAAAAGGCTAAAGCCTTAACTCCTACACTACAATTTTAGAAAATTTAAAATATTACTTCTATTGTAGTTCAATTGTCGTTCAGTTGTAATTTTATTGTGACTTTTTAGTAAACAAATCGTCATATCCTGCCAGCCCCAGTTCATTACACATAATTTTCATTTCTTCAAGAGTTTTTTCATTTACAGGAACTCCTTTATCTTTTCTTTCCTGGTAAGCTAAATATTCTTTTTCTCCAGCAGTGTAAATTCTGTCCTGACCTGGCATTTTTTCAGATTGCCTGAGAGTTCGCAGAATATCTCCTGTAGTCTTTTTAAACTCATCCAGTGGGATAAAAGCAGAAATATCAATTGCCATAAAAAAATGCCCCAGGTGATAAGGTTTTTGCTTCCCATTTTTAATACCTGAAAGCATTCTTAAATAATTTCCACTCTGCAGGGCTGCAGAAAGAATTTCCACAACTGCAGCATAACCATAACCTTTATAACCTGCTGTCTCATCACCAATACCTCCTAATGGGGTTAAAGCACTCTTCCCCTCAATTAGATCATTTAAAATTTTATTACTATCTGTATCAGGATTTCCATTCTGATTAATAACCCACCCTTCCGGGACATCTTTACCTTTACGTGCATAAACTTCTATCTTCCCGCGTTGGCTTAAAGATGTTGCACAATCAAGAATAAAAGAAAATTTCTCATCTGTGGGCATACCAAAAGTCAAAGGATTTGTCCCAAGAATATTCTCTACTCCAAAAGTCGGGGCAACAGATGGTCGGGCATTTGTACCTGTAATACCAATCATACCTCTTTTGGCTGCCATTAAAACATAATAACCGGCAATACCATAATGAGTGGAATTTCTTACAGCTACCATCCCCATCCCAAATTTTTCTGCTTTTTCAATAGACATATTCATCGATTTTTTGGAAATAACCATGCCCATTCCATCATGTCCATCAATAACTGCTGTTGTAGGTCTCTCCCGGACAACTTCAAATTCTGCAGTTGGAAATTGTATTCCTTTTTTAATCCTGTCATAATAAATTGTTTTTAAACGGGCAATCCCATGAGAGTCAATCCCCCGTTTATCTGATGTGATTAAAACATCAGCACATATCCTGGCATCATTTTCCGGTACACCAAGTCCTTTAAAAACATCAGTTATATACTTTTCTATAATATTAAAGTCAATCCATGTTATTTCATCCTGCATTGCTTACATCCTCATATATTATTAATAAGAGAATTTAAATTTTCCATTATAATTGAGGCTGTCCCATAACTGTAGTGAAGGCTTTGTCCCTGGATAAGGGAGGTCGGTAGACCCCGTAACCATTAAATAAAGCCTTTAAATACAGGGTCTATCGACCCTTACACTACAGTTTTTGCATAATATAGGGTTATGGGACAGCCTCAATTATTTATACAACAGAATATAAAAAAAGGACAATTTTTTTTATTATAAAATATTAAACCCTTTTTCTTTATAAATTATTTTCCCTGTTTTTAAAATTTCCTCTATAAATCCATTATCATTTTTTATATCATTAATTTCATACAAATTAGGCTCTAATTTTGTATCAACTTCTAAACTAATTTTATATAAATTTGCTTCAGATTGAAGGAAATCCCCTTTTATTTTATCTATAAAAATAGCAATATCTATATCACTATCTTTTCTCTGTTTTTTTCTTATATAAGATCCATAAAGGATAACCATTTTTACCTTGAAAACTTTTTTCACTAATTCAGTAAAATCTTCACATTTCTTTATAACTTCTTTTTTATACATTTGACAAATTCCTGTGTCTTTTTTATTATTTTTTCACATCTCTTTTTTCCAAAAAAGCTATAATTCGTTTATATTTCCCAGGCTAAAAGATGTTTAATACCATTTCTATTCCCAAAAGAAGTATCATCTAAGGATATTACATATTTTTCATAAGAATCTCTGATTTTTTCTAAACTTCGAAATTCTCGGTCAACTACATCTTTATTAAGTAAACTATATGTTATCTGATAATATTTTTTTTTATCTCCATTTTCTAAAATAAAATCCACTTCTTCTTTCTGAATATTACCAATATATATTTTATAACCTAATGATCGGAAATATAAATAAAAATAATTTTCCAGTGATTTCCCCATTCCAGGGTCGAATCCAGAACAAAGATAATTTCTAAAAGATAGATCATTTAAATAATATTTTTTATTTCCAGAGAGAATCTCTTTACCTTTAATATCATATCGGTCCACAGCATGAACCATATTTGAATTGCAAAGGTAAGACATGTAATTGGAAAGAGTTTCATAATTTGTATTTATTTTTTTATTCTTTAAGTAATTTACAATTTTATTTATAGAAAATATATTCCCTATATTATCTATTAAAAACATAAACAACCGTTCTAATAAATATACATCTCTTATAGTAAATTTTTTAACAATATCATTTAAAATAATTGTATCTTTTAATGCTGTAATATAATGAAAACGAGTTTCATTATCATTTAAATTAAATAATTCTGGTAGTCCACCTATTTTTAAAAAATTAATAAAATTTATTTTATTTTTCTCATGATTAAAAAAAGAAGCATATTCATTAAATGAATATGGAAAGATTTCAAAAGTTATGAAACGTCCGCTTAAATATGTTCCTAATTCTGATGAAAGCATTGCGGAATTAGAACCTGTTATATAAACTTCATAACTGTCTTTACAATCCTGTGAAAGTGAATTTACAATCTTTTCCCATCCAACTATTTCCTGAACCTCATCTAAAAAAATATAAACCTTACCTGATATTCTTAACTGCTTTTTATAATATTGTATTAATTTTGAAAGATCTTTATAGTTTTTAATATCATCAAAATCTGTAAGCTCTTTATTTAAATAAAAAATATTCTTTGGATTTATTTTTGTTTTAAGCAAACTATAAATTATTTGCCGTAAA
Source organism: uncultured bacterium (assembly GCA_965373035.1). Lineage (GTDB taxonomy): Bacteria > Spirochaetota > JAHITG01 > JAHITG01 > JAHITG01 > CBDVEP01. The sequence continues at coordinate 7,110 of CBDVEP010000044.1, read as the reverse complement.
ATATAACTTTTCCCGACTCTTCTTTGTCCAATAATAACTTTAATCAAATCATTATTACAATATTTTTTTATTTTTTCTAAATATTTAATTCTATAAAAACCAATTTTATAAGTTTTTTTATTCCAGTAATTGTACTTTTCAAGCTTTTTAAAAATTTCAATCATACTTGAAAATATATATTTTTTATTTATATTTTCAAGTATATTTTACTTTTTTAAGTAATAAGTCAGTAATGCCCTCTTACAGATGTCATTCCTGCGTACAGACTGTGTCGTAATTGTAGTGTAAACTTTGTCCCTGGATAAGGGAGGGAGGTGGTTAGACCTCGCAACTATCAAATAAAGCCTTTAAATACAGGGTCTATCGACCCTTACACTACATTTTTGGCATAATTAAGGATTACGACACAGTCTGGTAAGTACAAGGGAAAAAGGGGACGGTTCTATTTTTTTAATAGGAAAACAAAATTTATATTTAAAGTCTTAAAAAAAAATAGAACCGTCCCCTTTTTCTTGATTTCTGCTTGAAATCTGAATAAAAGATAATATCTTCTTTATATGTTTAAAAATCTAAAAGTTATATTTACTCATTCTCATTTAATTCCTTTTTACCTTTTATTTTTAATCCTGTTATGTTATTTTGTAAAATTTTCATATAAAAAAATATCTGTAATCAATGAAAAAACAAAGAAACTTCTTATTCTTATCAGGATAATTGTATGGGCTGTTCTTATCTTATCTTTAATAAATCCTGTCATTCAATACAATTTACTTAAAACTGAAAAAAGCAAAATTGGTATATTAATAGATAACAGCCTAAGCATGATGGTTAAAGACAGGGAAGGCATAACACGATTTGAAAAATCAAGACGCCTTATTCAGAATAAAATTTTTTTAAAATTAAACAAAAAATTTAATTTACAATATTTTCTTTTTGATAAGGAATTAATCCCATCAGATAAAAATAACATATTACAAACCACACATCCTGATGGGCATAGCACTGATATTGGAAATGCCCTGCTTAAAATATCCTCATCAAGCGGACATGGATTGAATAATATAATCCTTTTAAGTGATGGTATTAATAATGTCCATCATGATATGAACAGGATAGCCAGCCAATTAAAAAATAAAAATATAAAAATTTTTACATTAAAGCTGAATCAAAATGAAAACATCAAAGACATATCTCTACATGAAATAAATCATCCTCAGGAAGTCAATGTAAATACAAAATTTAATTTAAAAATTAAAATTAATTCTATAAAATACAATGATAGGCCCCTTTTAATAAAAATTTTTATTAATGATAAATTAAATAGGACCAGAGCTATCAATATTAAATCCGGTATGAATACTATTTCTACACCACTTAGTATTAAAAAAAGAGGTGTCAGTAAAATAACAATCTCTGCTAAAAGTTTGCCGGATGAATCAATTTTATTAAATAATTCCAAATCTGTATTTATCAGAACCATTAAAAGTAAATTTAAAGTACTCCTGATTTATGGCCAGCCATCTTTTGAATATAAATTTTTAAAATTAGCACTGGATAATGATCCAAATATTATTGCTGATACTTATTTAAAATTGAAAAATAATTTAATAAAAATAAAAAATGTAACAAAATATGATTTAATTATTATTGGTAATATTAAATACCATGATATCCCAGATGGTTTGGTTAATAAAATATTATATTATGCAAACAACAAAAATGGTGCAATGCTTTTTTTAGGCGGCAGGTATGGATTCAGGAATGGAGATTATCACAATTCAAAATTAAAAAACATCATTCCTGTTCAGTGGAAACATAGTGGTGAATTTACCAGGTCTGATTTTACACTTAAATTAACATCATCAGGCATTAATTCGCAAGCCATGCATATCACAGATGACATAGATAAACTACAGGAATACTGGAATGATTTACCTCCCTGTAATTTAATTAACAATATTAAAAAAGTCAAAAAAGGAACCGATATTTTTGCCCTACATTCAAAATATTCTGAACTTATTGCACTGGCTGTAGGGAAATATAAACGCTGTCGGATAGGTATCTTTACAATCTATCCTACATGGAAATGGGGATTTATAAATATAGGTATGGGTTATCCACAAAATCCATTTAACATCTTCTGGCAGCAATTTATCAGATATCTTATCAGTATGAATGTTGATAAAATAAATCTCCTTACGAACAAATTAATTTATAAAAAAAATGAAGATATCTTTGTAACTTTATCTCTCTTTGATAAAAATTTCAAACCAGTAAAAAGAAACAAAATCCTTATAGAGCTCTTAAAAAAAGGAGATAAAGAATATAATTATATTAATAATTTTTATCTTTATCCTTCTGCCACAACCACTGGATATTATAAATCTATAACAAGCTGTAAAGAATATGGAGAGTATAAATTAAAGATAAAAAGCCCTCCTTATAAAGCAGAAACATTTTTTTTAATAAAAAGACCTGAAGAAGAATTATATACATTGGAAGCAAACACAAAATTATTAAAACAACTTTCACTCATTTGTGGAGGCAAATTTTTAAATCCGAATCAGATTAAGGATATTGAAAAATTAGTAAAGGGAAAAGAAATAAAACGTGAAATTCATCAGGAAGTTGATTTATGGTCTAACTGGATTTTACTTATTTCACTTATTGGTATATTAACATTTGAATGGTATATTAGAAAAAAGAACAGCCTGCCTTAATGAAATTGATTAGTTATCACCTCTTATGTAACCACAACGGTAGGGGAGACTAAAAGTCTCCCCTACTACTTTATTGCTTAAAAAAGGTCTCTGATAACCGATTTACCCTTAATACTTTTTTATTCTTGACAAAAAAAATATTAATGTTACAATATATATATCATAATGAAAATACATGTTTTATTGATTATATTCACATTTATTTTTCTCAAACCTTTGTTTGCTAAAGAGATACCTTTCAGGCCATGGAATTCAAAAATTGTTAAAGTTGAAAAAAAAGTGAAATATAAATATTCACAAATGCCTTCTACTGTTTCATGGACATTAAATAGATTTGTAAGATTTTTTCAAATTTATATTTCTCCCCAGGATGGACCTAATTGCCGTTACATACCTACCTGCGCTAAATATGCTCAAATTTGCATTAATAAATATGGCCCCTTTCTTGGTGTTATAATGTTTGCCGACAGATACATGAGATGTAACCCTGTTGGAGCATGGGGGCTGGACACGCCTGAAGATAATTATTTCTGGCATAAAAAAAATAAAAACAAAAAATGAAATGGTTATTCTTTTTTATTGTATTCCTTTGCTCATCCTTGTCAGCACAAAAAAATGATGTATCCATTTTTAATTCTGAACAATCTTATAAATATGCAAAATCTCTACTTCAAAAAAAAGACTATTATCGTTCTATAACAGAATTTAAACGTTATATTTTCTTTGGTAAAAACAAAAAAAAAAGAGAGAAAGCTCAATTTTATATTGGCTTAAATTATCTTCAGGCAAAAAATTTTAAAAATGCACGAGAATATTTTTATAATATTAGTGATGATCCTTCACATTCACAAAGAGAATTATCACTTTTAAAAATCGCAGATTCTTACTTTTATGAAGAAACTGACCAAATAAAAGAAATGAAAACTTACTATTTTTATCCCCTGCAATTTTCAACTGATTATTATATCCGGTATTTAAATGAATATAAAAATGATTATTCTTATTATAAAGAAGCTTATATAAAATTAATTAAAATTAATATATTAAATTTAAATCAATATAGATCTTTTTATTTAATTAATAATTCTCAAATAAAAAATAAAAAATATAAACCACTTTTAAATAAGCTAAATAAAAAAGTAAAAGTGATTGATGATATTTCACAAAAATCTAAGGTTTTATCTACTATTTTTTCAGTTATTATCCCTGGTACAGGGCAGATGTATGCTGGTGAAATAAAACAAGGATTTATTGCTTTAGGTATAAATCTTGCCTTTGGACTTTCTGCTTATTACACTTACGTTAATTACAGCAAACTTTTAGGAATTTTTATTGGCTATTATGAACTTACTTTCTATTTTGGAAATATAAACAATGCTCAGCTTGCAGTTGAAAAATATAATGAAAACCAAAAAAATTTATTCCGACAGGAAGTATTGAGGATTACTTTTTAAAGAGGGGACGGACTCTATTTCTTTTGCATGATTTAAAATATACAAATAATAGTAATAATTCAGTTTCCCTAAATTTTTACCGCAAAGACGCAGAGGACGCAAAGAAATTAAAATTAACTATTAAAAAAATAAAAATAATTTTTCTTATCCATAACTTAGCATTCTCTGCATCTCTGCGGTTATATTATTTCAAAAAATTTGAAATATTACAAATAATAAATTTATTTACCAAAAGAAATAGGGTCCGTCCGTCCCTAATTTCTATTTCTTCAAAGATTGCCAGACAAGAATATCACGTATTTTATCTCCAGAGGCTCTAATCCTTTCTGCAAGAATTTTTGCAAGGTTGTATAATACTTTTACACCTATTTTTGGCTCTTTATCCAACAACTCCAACAAAGAAGCTCTATATAACTCCAGCATTGTTACCTTACTGATAGCATAAACCGAAGCACTTCTCGGAGAGTTGTCCAGTAATGCAATTTCCCCAAAAAAATCACCATCAACAAGATTAGCAAGAACCTGTTCTTCAGTATCTGTTAATTGCTTAACAATTTTAACTGCACCATCTTTTATAACAAACATGCCATCTCCTGGCTCGCCTTCCTTGATAATTCTTGCTTTTGGCTCATAATTCTGCTGGCGAAAATATTTTGCAATCTTTGCTCTTTGAAAAGGAGTCAAGCCTTCAAAAATATTTATTTTTTGTAATATATTTGAAATCTCTTCATCCTGTACAGATAATAAAACATTTGAAAATAAACCCATGAAATCCCTCCGGATTATATTTTTCTTTTAATTGCTTTCTTAGCTAATGTTGAATTAGGAACATTTATTACTCCCTCTTCAGTATAAACCAATGAATCAAACAATCCAATCTCTTTTAATACTCCTTTAATATTATCATAACTTATTTCAACACCTTTTTTATAAAGCTTTTTTAATTTAACGGAAGCAATAATATCCGAAGCAATATATCTTCCACCAAGACCAAAAGCAATAGCAAGACCAAGAAAAGAATATTGAAGAATATTATTAATAACAACTGCAATTACTTCATTTGGTACTTTCAACTGTGCTAAACCAAGTAAAAATGAAAAAACAGCAATAGAAGCGAAAATAAGAGACTGCAAAAATGATGCAACGCGTTCCCTAATACCGGCACGGACAATAGCACTTTGAAAAAGTTTTGAAAGAAATGTAGCAATAGCCATACCAATAATAAAAATAAAAACACCTACCAGAGCCTGGGGGATATAAAGAATCAACCTGTCAACAATCTGAAAGGCAGACTGTGTTGTAAAAATATTAACAGCTACTGTAAAGCCAATAAATAAAACAATCCAGTAAAACAGATTGGAAATAGTAGTAGTTGGAATATTATATAGTCCCCCTGATTCAAGAAATTTTGTAATACCAAGGTTATCTGATATTTTATCAAATTGTAAAATCCTCAACAATAATTTTATTATAAATTGAACTAATTTTGCAACAATCCATGCTGCTATTACTACTGCTAAAGCAATTAAAAATTGTTTAAATAAATCTTTATAATTTAATAAATTATCAATTAAAGGTTGAAGAATTGTGTCATTTAAATATTCTTTTGTAAACATAATAGCCTCCTAATTTAATATAATTTTATCTTTTATTTTTTTTAAAACAGCTTTATTAATACCTGGAACTTTTAATAAATCATCAATAGTATTAAATTGACCATGCTTATTTCTATATCTTATAATCATCTGTGCTTTAAAAGCCCCAAGACTTGGAATTGCAACAAGCTCACTTGCTGTAGCTTTATTAATATTAATCAACTTCTTTTTTACATGAATATTACCAGAATCTTCCACACCTTGCTTGGCTTTATAAGTCTGAGCCAGTATAGCAGCATCTGGTGTTTCTTTTTCAGGGTTAACATTGTAACTTAGCCCATCAGTAGTAACATAAATTGTTCCATTCAAATCTGTTCTGTACAGTTTGGAACCAATCTTTTTTAATCGTTCTATAACCTTAACAGAGGGATTACCATACTTATTATTTTTTCCTACCATTATAACAGATACTTTAGGCTTTACTTTGTTAATGAAAAAATTACGACTTGAATAAGAACCTCCATGAGCAGGTACTTTTAAAAAAGTAGCTTTGATTTTTGACCCTTGTGATGTCAGATACCTTTCTGCATCTTTTTCAACATTACCTGTAAATAAAAAGCTTACTTTATTATAAACTAATTTTATAACAATAGAATTATTATTAGGGTCACTTCGTGTATTGTGATAAAGTTTATAAGGACTTAATACTGTTACAACAACATCTGGTCCCCAGTTTAATATATCTCCTGCTCGAGGATTAAAATATTCATAATGATTTTTTCGTGTTAAAATATCAGTTAACCGATCATCCGCAGACATTGTAGAACCAAACTCATCCTGTTTAACCATAATTAATTCTAAAAATTTTTCATATATATAAGTTGCAAATGGCATTCCGGGGTCATAAATATTTCCTATATCATAGAAATCAACAACACCAATAAGTCCACCTACATGTTCAGATGTAGGATTTGTTAATATAATAGAGTTAATTCGTTTAGTAATGTTAAATTTTTTTAACTCCTTTTCTATCTTACCTTCTTTTCCTTCAATCCCTCCATCAATTAAAACCGTGTAACCTGATGGGGTTTTAACTAAAATGCAATCACCATGCCCTACATCAATAAAAACAACTTTTAATTCTCCCCTTTTACCAGCATAAGAAATACTTATTAACATCAAAAAGATTATTATAATAGTTAATATTTGTTTCATAACGAATACTAATAATTAATTAATATCAATCCTAAAGTCAAGCCATTTATTGGGGACGGTGCGTCACTTTGTAACATTATTTTATTTATTTTTAGAAGTTATTATTTATTTATAATTTTAAAAAGT
>CBDVEP010000043.1:0-20654 GCA_965373035.1 uncultured bacterium | reverse complement strand
TAGAAATAACGTTAAAATAAGTTAAAAATTAAGCTATTCTGGGAGTGCTGAAATGTATAAATATAGATAAAAAAAATTGCTGATGGCAGTTAAAATAATGATTGAAGTGATGCCCGACTTATGAATTATTGGGCATCAAAAAGGAAAGGATACCGATTTTACCCATTAAATCGACAGCCTGAATGGTTTAATAGGATTAACTGGCGGTTTTCCTCGCAAATTTTATTAAATATTTTTTTTGTTTTAGCAAATTCTATAACTCCTTTTTTAACCTCTTTAATTTCATCATTTCGTATATACATAATTTTCGTTTTTTGATTTTCTTTCCATGTAAGGCGAAAAAAGAAATTGTTACTATCTTTAGGAATACTGACTTTTGTTAGGTTTCCTGCGATTGGATTTTTTCGTAGTGATTTCGAGAGTTGAGTTAGTAGCTCAATGTTTTTTTTAATCTGAGTTTTTTTTCTCATCATAAATACCTCCTTATTATATGTATTAATACATATAATATAACAACTAAATTAAATTTTGTCAAATTTTTTTAGAAATAAGTGCATAAAATGAGAAGTTTCACGAAATTTGATGAAATAGCCTATTATTAATGTTTGAAATTTTAACTATTTAAGGTGAGAAATTAGATGATAAAAAGTTTATAGTTATTTATGCCCGGCTGTACTAGTGGAAAATGCAATAAGGCCGTTCGTAATTGGACGAAAAAACTGGCTTTTTTCAGGTAGTTCAAGAGGAGCACATGCCAGTGCAGGTTTATATAGTTTGATAGAGACAGCTAAAGCAAATGGTCTTGAACCATTCTGGTATTTACTGTATCTTTTTGAAAATTTACCTAAAGCTTATACAGAAGATGATTACCGTAATCTACTTCCTTACAATGTTGATAAATCCAGCTTGAAATCGCCTCATATGTAGAATGGGGTTAATATGACGCTTACAAATATGGGATTCACATACCAAAAGGCCAAATTTACATCAACTGACCATAAAGATGCTGAAAAACGCAAAGAATGGTTAGAAAAAGTCTGGCCGGAAATACTTAAGTTAGCAAACCAAAAGAATGCTTATATTTTCTTTGGTGATGAAGCATCTTTCCCCCAATGGGGATCATTAACTTATACATGGGCAAAAAAAGGAGTGCAGCCTGTGGTAAAAACTTCAGGCATACGAAAAGGATATAAAGTCTGGGGTCTGATAGATTATTTTATAGGACGTTTTTTTTACAAAGGACAAGAAGGTCGATTAAATTCAGAATCATATATAATTTTTTTAAAGGAAGTATTAAGAAGGACAAAAAAACATATTATACTTATACAAGATGGAGCTAAATATCACACAAGCAAAGTAGTAAAAGATTTTTTTAAAAAGCGATTAGATCGTATTACTGTTTACTGTTTACAAGCTTCCATCATATTCTCCTGATTATAATCCTATAGAAAAATTGTGGAAAAAAATCAAAGAAAAAGAAATCCATCTTCATTACTTTCCTACTTTTAATTTTTTAAAGGAGAAAGTCGAGGAAGCCCTTATTCATTTTGACAATTTAAAAAATGAAATTCTTGCACTTTTTGGTTTTTATAATAATTTAGCAGAAGTATAATTTGAATAATAATCCAAAATAATTTTTTTGAATACTATACCTAAAGTTAGGGAGATAATTTATAACAAGTTAATGGAGATAATACTTGATTTTTTAATAAAATAATATATTTTTTATTATATAGTGTATAAAATCGGCTCGGAATTTAGGTATATATATTTAGGAAAAAAAATGTGTAATCTTTTAATTTTTTTATAATTAATTAATGAGACATTTATTAATTTTAAATAGAATTAGGAGTATATATAAATATGAAAATGGAAAATGTTACTAAAAAACGATATTTAATGGATATTATATCAACCGATATAAATTTTGAAAGGTTAAAAATAATAAAGAAATTACTTCCTGAGAAAGGAAAACTCCTGGAAATTGGGGCATGGGATGGAACGACTATAAAATATTATAAGCAAAAATTTAAAGGTGAGACTTATGGAATTGATATTTCTAAAAAAATTATAAAAAAGGCTGAAAAGCATTTTGATAATCTTAAAAAATGTGATTTAAATAAAGAGAAGATTCCATATAAAAATAATTATTTTGATATTGTGATCTGCAGTGAAGTAATCGAACATATATATGATACTGACAGATTATTAGAAGAAATAAAACGTGTTTTAAAAAATACTGGTTTTTTAATAATAAGTACCCCAAATTTATCTTCTTTTATTAATCGAATATTTATTTTGTTTGGGTTGCAGCCTTTAGGAACAGAAGTTTCCTGTCTTAAATCCGGATATGGAAATCCATTAAGAAAACAAAATTTAATTCCTTCAGGGCATATTCGAAATTTTACATATAGAGCATTTAAGGATATAGTTATTACTCATAAGTTTAAAATTATAAAGAAAAAAGCAACAATATTCAGTACATATAAAATAATAAGTATAATAGAAAAAATTATAGGTAATTTATTTATTAGCTTGGGAAGTGATGTTATTTTTAAATGTAAAAAAGTTTAATAATAAGTGATAAAACTAATATTTCTTTCTTTGTGATAATTTTGTAATATGTCTTATTTTATAATGTCGTAAAAAAGTTGTTGTTAAATCATTAATATTATGAGTTGATAAGAATTTTTTAATACCATAAAATAAGGGGATTGGATTTTTTAAAAATAAAAATTACTTTTGGCAGAAATATACTTGTATTTATTAAAAGAGTATAATGTAAATATTGAGTTAAATTATTATGTATAAATATTAAAAATTTAGTCTGAAAAACAGTAGGTAAAAATGAAAAATGATAAAAAAAATCAGGAATTAATAAAAAAATATTACAATAATGATTATTTTGTTTCTGTTTTAAATTATAAATTTTATAAAGACTTATTTAAATCAAGGCTGCGTAAGTTTAGAATTAAGAAATTTAAAAAATTGTATTGTCCAAAAAAAATGAAAAAGTATTGGATTTAGGATGTGCATTAGGTCATATCAGCTTTGCTTTTGCACCTTATAGTAAACAAATTATAGGAGTTGATTATAGTCGAACTGCTATCAAGCAGGCTAATAAATTATTAAAAACAAGTCCATATAAAAATATTAAATTTATCAAATCAACCTCAGATAAAATAAAATTACCTTCTAACTCCTGTGATGTTATTATAAGTGCAGATCTTTTTGAGCATCTTTATCCAGAAGTTTATAAAAAAACATTAGATGAATGTAAACGTGTATTAAAAAAGAACGATAAACTAATAATATGGACTCCCAATCGTGGCCATATAATTGAAATTTTAAAAAATAATAATATAATTTTAAAAAAAGATATTAGCCATGTTGATTATATAAGTATAAAAAGAATGCAGAATGATTTAAAAAAAAGAAATTTTTTAATAAGAAAAGCATATTACACTGAATCTTATTTACCTGTATTTAATATTTTTGAAAAAATTTTATTGTTTTTTTTACCATTTATGCGGAGAAGAATTGGCATATTAGCAGAAAAAAAATAAGTTGACAAAAATAATTTTTCAAGTAAATTATTATTATTTATTACAGTTAATAGGATTTCAATACTGGTATGATCTGTTTATTAAATAATTGGCTTTAAAAATTTAATTATAACAGACCTTATATGTATTTAAAAGGCTTAACACCAGTTGAGAAATTGATTAAATTTATCAGGAAAAGATTAAAGTAAAGTGTCCAAGATGTCTCTTGGTCAATACAAATAAAAATTTTAAGTAATTATTATTTGACTTATAGTTTTTTAATAATATTGTTGAGTATATAAAACAATGTAATATAGATAGACAGAAGTCTATCTATATAATTGTTGGGCAAATGAATATGAATATCGAAGAATTAGCAGAAAGTTTGACTACCGGCGAGCATGAGATATTGACAAGCTCAAAAATAAAATCTATATCATACCCTGAAGATGGGAATTTACAATACTTTCAGTTGGAAGACGCATCATTTTGGTTCAGGCACAGAAATAATTGTATTACTTCTGTAATAAAACAGTTCCCACCCACTGGCCCCATTATTGATGTTGGTGGGGGTAATGGGTATGTGACAAAAAGAATACTCGATGAAGGATTCGAGGCAGTCCTACTTGAGCCTGGTACTGTTGGCGCCCTTATTGGAAAAACAAGAAGAAAGATACCGATAGTCATTTGTTCAGTATTAGAAGATGCAGGTTTTCCTCAAGCCTCTCTTAGTGCGGTTGGTTTATTTGACGTAATCGAACATATACAAGATGACTATGGTTTTATCGAGCAGATTCACAGGATACTGAAGCCTAATGGTTTGCTTTATTCAACTGTTCCAGCTTACCAATGGCTCTGGTCACTAAGTGATGTTACTGCTCAACATTACCGCAGGTATAATCGCACGATGATTGTTGATCTGTTTGCTTTGAAATTTGACGTGCTTTTCTTTACCTATTTTTTTGGAGCCCTAACATTACCAATTTTTTTTTTAAGAACACTTCCATTCCGTCTTGGGTTATCAAAAAGTGGTGAAGTTTTTTCTCCTGAAATGGAGCATGGCTCTAAGGGGGGGCCAGTGTGAGGCTTCTCAAGGTTCTTCTCGATAGGGAATATGAAAAGATCAATCGAGGAGTAAAAAAGCACTTTGGTACCAGTTGCCTGTTTGTAGCACGTAAGAAAACTGCTTGATAGGGTATCAGGGGCAGTATGTGGAGAAAGATAATCAGGGAAAGGTGGGATGTCTTTTTATTGGTAATATTATAATTGGTGAAAAAGAGGATTAAATAAAATGGAACTCAAATATTCTGAATTTAATTCAAAAATATTTAATAGAAACTGGTATACATTATTAATGGAACAGAAAGATTTTATTGCTTTATCTTCAGATCCGGATACCTTAAAAAAATTTATTTTATCTAAAAAAAATATCGAATATGTTGATATTAGAATAGATTCTTCTTTTATGAAATATGAAAAAATTTTTAAAATAAATAAATTCAGAAAAAGTTCTGTACAGATTAATTTTATATTAAATTTAAAGGACATACCAGATATTAATTTAAAATCAGAAGATATTAAAATAAAACAGAATTTTGATCATGATACTATTATTTCTATTGCTTCAACAGGGTGCAAGTTATTTAAATTTGACAGGTATAATATGGATGAAAGATTGGACTCTTTACAGGTACAGTCATTATATAAACAATGGATAATTAACTCCTTTTCTAATCCGCAGATTATCAAATTTTTAATAAGAAAATCATTTTGCACTATTAAAATAATAAACAGTAATTTAAAGGTAGATTTAATAGGAGTTCAAATAGAGCATCAGAAAAAAGGAATTGGTACAAAATTAATTCAGGAAATTACACTTTATGGCAATAGAAATAAATATAAAAATCTATTAGTTACAACAGAAACAGAGAATTTAGCTGCTGTAAAATTTTATTTAAAGAATAATTTTAAAATAGATTGTTTTACAAGTTGTTTCCATTTGGATGTTCATAGCATAAAATAAAATTTTATTTTCTACAAATTACATTTCATTTGACTTTTAATAAAAAGTTGTTAAACTATAAACGTAATTATTTGTTTTCTTATATATTTTTTCAAATTATATTAATCAAGGTATCGTTATATAAAAATAAAATTTTATTTGTTGTTTATTTTGGAGGATATAGAATAAATGAAATTGTCTATTGTAATTCCTGTCTATAACGAGGAAGGAAATATATCTTTAATATATGACAGAATATATAAAACCATGAAAAAGATTAAGATAAACTATGAGATAATTTTTATTAATGATGGAAGTACAGATAAATCCTATGATATTATGAAATCTATAAATAAAAATGATAAGAAAGTGAAACTTATTAATTTTTCAAGAAATTTTGGACATCATATAGCTGTAACAGCCGGAATGGATTATGCTACTGGTGATGCAGTAGTTTTAATGGACTGTGATTTACAGGACCCTCCTGAACTTATCCCTGATTTAATAAAGAAATGGGAAGAAGGATATAAAATAATATATACAACCGGTCAATATTTAAAAAATATATCATTTTTTAAACGAATTACTTCCAAATTGTTTCAAAAGATATTAATGAAAATTACAAATATTAATATACCTTTTGGAAGTGGGATATTTAGTTTGATTGATAAAAAAGTTTTAGATAATCTCAGATTAATCAGAGAAAGACATAGATTTATCAAAGGTTTAATTGGTTGGCTTGGTTTCAAACAAACTAAAGTCGAGTATATTAGAGAGAAGCGTCATACAGGACAAACTAAATATAAATTAGGTAAAATGATATTACTTGCTATTGATAGCATAACAGCTTTTTCTATTAGTCCGTTACGAATTGCAACTTATTTTGGTTTTTTTATATCTGGTATAAGTCTTTGTTATGGAATATATTTAATAATAGGACGTATTTTTTTTAATAAATTTTTAATTTCTATGGGGTGGCCTTCAATTATGATTGCAATCTTATTTCTAGGAGGAGTACAGTTAATTACATTAGGTATTATTGGAGAATATATTGGCAGAATATATAATGAGACAAAAAGACGGCCCCTTTATGTAATTTCGGAAAAACTTGGAATTTAAGGAGTAAAAAAAGTATGAAGAATATATTAATAACAGGTGGAGCAGGATATATTGGCTCCGTACTTGTTGGGGAACTTTTAAAACTAGGACATAAGGTAAAAATAATCGATAGATTGTTCTTTGGTGTTGAAACAATAAATAATTATATTGATAATCCCGATTTTACTTTAATAAAAGATGATATTAGATATACAGATATAGATGTTTTTAAAAATGTAGATGTCGTTTTTGACCTTGCTGGAATATCTAATGATCCCTCATGTGATTTAAACCCAAAGATTACAAAGTTTATTAATTTTAGGGGTTGTGAAAAAACAGCATTATTAGCAAAAAAAGCTGGAGTTTCGCGATACGTATATTCTTCGTCATGTAGTGTGTATGGTGCCGGGAAAGGTTTATTTTTAAATGAAGAGTCACCTAAAAGTCCTATTTCATTATATGCACAATTAAAATTAAAATCAGAAAAAAATTTATTAAAATTACAAGATAAGAAGTTTTGTGTGACTATACATAGAAATGCTACAGTTTATGGGTTGTCGAGTAGAATGAGATTTGATTTAGTAATAAATCTTATGGCACTTCATGCTGTTAAGAAAAAAAAGATATATATTTTAGGAGGAGGAAAACAGTGGCGTCCAAATCTCCATATTTTAGATGTCGCAAAAGGTTTTATTTTATCAATGCAAGCTGAGAAAGATTTAGTTTGTGGTGAAATATTTAATATTGGCAGTAATGCGCAAAACTATCAAATTGGTGAATTAGCCTTGTTAGTTCAAGAAATAATGCCAGATATTATTGTTGAGACTGTTGCTGATGATCCTGATAAAAGAGATTATAAGGTAGATTTTATAAAAGCAGAAAAGATATTGAAATTTAAGCCTGAAAAAACTATTAAAGATGGAATTGTAGAAATAAAAAATGCCTTAGAAAGAGATATCGTCAGAGATGATATTAAAACAATTACAGTAAAGTATTATAAATATCTTCTTGAAGCTGATAGTATATTAAAAAAGATTAAGTACAGAGGTAGAATTTTTTAATTTAAAAAGTTAATAGGAAACTATAGATTAATATGAAAATTGAATTTTATAAACATAATATTGGTAAGAAAGAAAAAAAAGAATTAGATAAAGTATTAAGATCTATCTTTTTAACAACAGGGAATGTTACTAAAAAATTTGAAGATAAATTTAGTAAATATATGAAGATAAAGAATACAATAGGTGTTACCAGTTGTACTGCAGGGCTTCATATTTCTCTTGTTGCATTGGGTATTGGAAAAGGTGATGAGGTTATAACAACTCCAATGAGTTTCATTGCAACTTCTAATGCTATTGAATATGTAGGAGCAAAACCTGTATTTGTAGATGTTGAGTTAAATACAGGAAATATTGATGCAGCACTAATTGAAAAAGCTGTAACATCAAAAACAAAAGCAATTATAGTGACACACCTTTATGGTGTTATGTGTGATATAAAAAAAATAAATAA
Organism: uncultured bacterium; assembly: GCA_965373035.1. Lineage (GTDB taxonomy): Bacteria > Spirochaetota > JAHITG01 > JAHITG01 > JAHITG01 > CBDVEP01. The sequence continues at coordinate 12,497 of CBDVEP010000043.1, read as the reverse complement.
AATTGCGAAAAAATTTAATTTAAAATTAATAGAAGATTCAGCACATGCTATTGAATCAAAAAGGGATGGTATAAAACCCGGCCGGTTTTCTGATGCTGCTTGTTTTAGTTTTTATGCAACAAAAAATATGACATCAGGAGAAGGAGGAGCAGTAATTACAAATAATGATGATGTTGCAGAAAAATTGAGAAAATTAAGATTGCATGGAATGTCAAAAATTGCAGTTGATAGATATATTTCCGGGTACAAGCATTACGATATGGAATTATTAGGATATAAATATAATATGTTTGATATTCAAGCTGCTTTATTATTAAATCAATTAAACAATATCGAGAAATACTTTGAAAAGAGAAAAAAAATATACAATAGATATATTGATAAATTTTTTAATGTTTCAAATATTTTGCTTCCTCATATCCCTGAAAATTGTAAATCAGCATATCATATCTTCACTATATGGGTAGATCCTGATAAAAGAGACTATATAATAAACGAACTTCAAAATAGAGGAATAATGGTTGCCGTTAATTTTAGGCCAATTCATTTAATGAGATATTATAGAGACAAATATAATTATACAGAAGGAATGTTTCCAAATGCTGAAAAAATAGGTTCAAGCACAATTACTTTACCCTTTTATATTAAACTAACACCTAAAGAAATAGATTTTATTTGTGATACATTAATTAAAATTGTATCATGAAATAGTATAGTTGATATATATGGAATACAATAGATTAGGATGATTTTTTAAAAGAAAACAGCTTCTTAATAATATTCCAAAAACCGTAGTATTTAAAAAAGAAGATCAAGCTATAGGGATGACGAAATACTAATAGAATCATCTCTTTAAAAAATAGCAAAAAAGTATTTAAATTTTTTAGATTTTCTGGCGTATAAATTTGCATTTCGGTTTTTTTACCAAAGGGGGACATTATTTTAAACAGGTTGGGAGGGATATAATCTGCAGTTAATTTTCCTGAATTAACTAATTCATTAAAAACAGGTGTGCCTGGAATAGGGTAGAAACGACTCATAGTAAAAGTATCAAGTTTACATTTCCGTATTAAACGGATCGTATCTTTTATATCATCAATAGTTTCACCTGGATATCCAATCATAAAGTAAGCTCTAACATTAATGCCAGCTTTTTTAATCTTTCGTGTGATATCAGGAACAATATCTGGATTAAGATACTTTCGCATTGCTTGCAGAGTTTTTTTTGACCCACTTTCTGGTGCTATTGTTATATCCTTCCAGCCCGCATCATGCATAAGAGTAAGAAGTTCTTCATCAATTTGAGTAAGTCGAATTCCATTCGGAGTAGCAAAAAAAATATTTTCTCGGTAATGTTCGGTTTGTCGTAAATTTATTATCATTTTACAGAATTTTTTAGCATATTCTATTTGAAATGTGAAGTTGTCATCTATTATTGCAAACTGTCGTATAGAAAATTTGAAATATAAGTGGTCTATCCATGTTTTTATATAGTCGAGTGAATGCTTACGTATTTGATTTCCGTTGATAAGGGAGGCTGAACAGTACTGGCATTGATAGGGACATCCCCGTGTTAACCAGATTGGAGCCGTTCTTCCATAATTACCACCATAGTTATATCCTCGTTTGAGATATTTAGATAGTCCACATGCTTTATAATCAGGGATAATAATTTTATCAATATTTTTTTCCAAATAAATTTCGTTTTTATGAATAGTACCATTTAATCGGTATGCAAGACCTTTGATTTCCTTGTACTGCTTGGGTTTGCCGATAACATCAAGAAAATGCGGAAAGTATAGTTCTGCTTCTCCCTGGAATACAAAGTCTATACATTGATTTTTAAATATACCCATAGGAAATATACTTGGATGGGCACCTCCCATAACAATTGTTACTGTTGGAAGGATGGTTTTTGATTTTCTAGCAACAGCAAGAGCGTTATAATATGTCTGGATGGAAGCGGATATACCGATAACATCCGGTTTGAATATACGAATACGGTCAATAAATTGTTCAGAATCTGGCGAGATGTTATCGATAGAACAATCAAAAATTTCTACAGTATGGTGAGAAGGCGTATTACTTTTTAAATATCCTAACCCTATTGGTAGAAAATACGCCTGGAAATTACCGCGTGGTTCAATTAAAAGAACACGTTTGCTCTTTTTAAAAAATTTATTTTTATACATTACATTACCACTGCTAATTGAGGCTGTGTATTATGCTAAAATTATAATGTAAGCCTCTGGGTCAATGTCGGTGAAATAAGGGATTTTTTTTAAACCCCATAAAAATAAACAAAAATGTAATTGATGCTATAGAAAAATCCCTTATTTCACTGATATTGATCTCTATGTACCAGTAAGGGTAGGTCGATAGATTACTTATGCGGGGGCCACCTATAGATTTGTAATTAATGGCTTTATTTAAATGTTACGACACAGTCTGTATCGACCTCTACACTACAGTTTTAGGACAGCCTTAATTAACACAAATCATATTTATTGTCAATTGATTTATAAAATTAAAAAATTTATCTCTTTATCATTGTTTTCTGTTTGATTTTTCTCCTACCTTCTAAAAATTTTTTACCCCATTTGTAAAGTCTGCTAAATGCCCTCACGTCTATATAGTACAGATATACTGTGCTTGTACCTTTTAATTATTCAAATACGATTATAATTTTTTTTCAGGATTAAATTTTTTAAATATATTAAAGTATCATGAATAATTTTTGTTTTTAACTTTTTCTCTTTCATCCTAATAAATAAACACAGAATTTCCTTTATCTTTAAATTATTTATCAAACTTAAAATCATAATTTCTATATCACAAAACCATTTATTATATTTTGACATTTCTAATAAAAGTTTAATTTTTTTTATGATTAAAAAACTTAAATCCAATTTCTGTATCTTTTAAAGTATGACTAAGAATTAATTGGGAAATATATCAATAAGTATGACCTATAATATGTCTAAATAAACCAATAATTGAAGCTTTTAATTTATAAACACGATAAGCTGTAGTGTTTGAAGAATACGAATGGAAATTTTTATACTCTTATATTAATAAAACTCCAAAATCACCTAAAAAAGAACGACTTTAGCTGAAGTAGTAAATATAATTGCAAAGTTAGGTGGATTTTTAGGTCGAGAAAATGATAAATATCCAGGAATGAAAACAATTTGGAATGGACTTATTGCTTTAAAATATATTTCAGTAACATGGAAAATATTTAATACTACAAAAAATTGTTAATAGCCGTGTTAAGTTATATTTCAAAATTGTAAAAAAAATTTATATAATTAATGCTTTTAATTTTCAGCTTTTCATATTTAAGTAACAATAACCTATCATAATAAATAATCAGGAACATAATTTTGCTGGACTTTTTATGTGTCTAATACTTATGGGTAAGGATTAGATCAGTGACCACTTATATAATATATATTAAAAAATATTGGGTATGCAGTTGACTCTCGTGATAATATGTTGTATTGCTTTTTATCGAAGATATGTTATTTTAATAGCATGAACAAGCATTTAATGTCAGGGAAAGGGTGTGGACTGTCATAAGGATTACAGAACAGGATTGAATGGTATAAAATTAATGCGAAATTTTTATTAACTAGACTTATAAGCATATCCTAATTAAAAAACTAATTAAAAAATTAATTGACACAAAAAATGAATATTATATTATTTGTTGATGAGTTTATTATGAAAAAAATAAAAGACATAATTTTAATCTTATTATTTTTCAATATTCCTTTACTTTATTCACAGGAAAAAATGAGATTAGCAATAATGAATTTACAGCCTAAAGCTGTTCCTAATACTACAGCGGAGATTGTATCTGATTTGACAAAAATTATTAAAATTTTTTAAATAAAAGGAAATAAAAATGCAAGCACTAAAAGAAGCAGGCATAAAGAAACTTATTAAATATATCTTTTATATTTTTATATTAATACTATTTGAATTATGTATTTTTCCATCTATGAGAAAAATATTTTTAATTTTACTTGATGCAAAAATTGGTAAAAATACATACATTCAAAATGTGAAATTTATTAATCTTTACAGGAGTAGTTTTAAAAACTTAAAAATTGGAAATTATTGCTTTATTGGCAGTGAAACATTATTAGATGTAGCTAATAAAATTATAATTAGTGATTATGTCACTATTGCTATAAGAACCTCTGTTTTTACATATATTAATGTTGGTTTTAAGCATCATTTATTAAAAAAAATTATATCCTGTTATGACAAAAAAAGTAGTTATTAAAAGCAATTTCTTTATAGAAGCAGATTCAATAATATTAATGTGTGTAAAAATTGAAAAAGGAGTATTTATATCAGCTGGTAGTGTTGTTAATAAAGATATTGATTTATTCACTATGGTAGGAGGTTGTCCTGTCAAGGTCATAAAAAAATTAATTATTTAAAAAAATATGTTTATATTTAAATTAAATAAAATTTACAAACCTAATGTAATAGAATTTATTTACTTACTTTTAAAACCATTTTTATTTCATTATAAAACCATATCCAGGTTGATATCTCCAAATAATATAGTTTTAGAAATAGGATGCGGAGAAGGAGTATTTTTAAATTATCTTAATAACAAATCTAAATCTAATAACTTAACAGGAATTGATATTAATAAAAATAAAATAAATATTGCTAAAAGAACCTCTTTATACAATAAAATTCAATTTATTAATAAAGATATATTTGATTTTCATATAACTAATATTGATATAGTCATTATGTCAGATTTTCTTCATCATATTTCTTATGAAAAGCAAAAAAAATTAATAACATTTATTAAAAAAGGATTAAATAAAAATGGAATTTTAATAATAAAGGAAATTGACAGAAAATTTTCTTTCCGGTACTTCTTAAGCTATTTATCTGATCATATACTATATCGTGATAAGATATATTTTTTAAAATCAAAAGAATTAATAAATTTACTTCATAAAAACAATTTTAAAGTAATTCGAAAAAATTTATTCAATCTTTTTTCAACTAAATTATATATTTGTACTTTAAAATAAAAAGTCATCTATATAGCTTTTCCATTGTTAATAATAATTTTTAAAGGGTTTTACTTATAATATCTCTTATTATTGATTCAGGATAATTGTTTCTGCTTGACATATAAATTTCTAAAAATATATTATAATAAATTTATTCCTTACTTTAGCTGATGTGTATAAATTATATATGGAGATTCATAACAGATGAAAAAAAAGAAGAAAAAACACTATTATTCTGAATCAGTTAAAAAGAATGCAGTAAGCAATAAAAATATTTTTATTTATTTAACTATTGTTTTATTATCCATTTTAACTATTGCATTATTTTACAATCAGTGGGTAACATTAGAAAACTTCACGAATAAAATCGGCGTTTTTGCGAATTGGGGGACACCTGGTAAATTTTTAGCGTGGTTAGGACAGTATTCTAACCGTTTTTTTAACTCTTCTGATAAATTGGTTTTTTGGATAATAGTTATTATTCCGTTTCTTATGTTCCTACTTGAATATAAATATAAAGCTACTTCAACATTTTTTAAATATATTATAGCCAATAAATACAGGGTACTCTTATTATTGATTTGGTATGCTATAGTAACCGGACGATTTTATTTAGCAAAAGGAAATGAACTTGGATATGGAGATGCAGCAGCTCATATGTCATGGATATGGCATGCTTTTTATAGTTTTAAACATCATATCTTTTTTCCTGTGTGGTCATACATGGTAAGTTCTGGAGAACCTATAATTATGAGCACTTATTCACCTGCTTATGCAATGTCTGCAGGATTTATCAGCTATATTCTTAATGATTTTTATTTAGGAATTAAAATTTATTATCTTTTTATGCATTTTATTATGATTTATGGAACTTATCTTTGGGTTTCTACGTTTTCAAAAAATAAAATTATTGGATTAATAACAGCTATTATAATAGGTGTTGTATATGAATTTAATCTTCAAATTATATATCCTGGACGATATTCAAGTATGGTTGCAATATTTTTACTTCCTTTGTTACTTTATTTTTTTGAAAATTTTTTTGAAAACAAGAAAATCACTAATTTAATAAGTATTTCTATATTAGGTACATATATTATAACAAGCAGTTTTTCTGGGGGATACTGGGCAATAAGTTATTTTTCATTATATGTTTTTTTTAGAACTCTACTAATTAAAAAAATAGTTTTAAAAAAAAGAATTTTGATTATTAGTATTATTGCATTATTTATTATAATAGGAAGTTTACTTTCAATTTATACTATTTATTTAGGTGTCAGAGCTCATAATGGATGGATTAAATTAGCTGATGAACATGTTAACCTTTTTTCTACAATGTTGTCAAAAGTAGAATCTAGTTTATTATTACTTTTTAAATTAATAAATTGGAATAATTCTCATTTTAAATTATTTAATGTATCTGTTGACTACTGGGCTATTGGATATGCAGGAATCATAAATGTACTACTATTTTTTCTTGGTTTTTATTTTATAATAAAATTAAAACTTTCACGATATTATCATATAATAATATTATTTTTAATGAATTGTTTCATATTTGCTGCTCATAATCTTCCGATTGATAAGTTCATCCCAGGCTTATATATTACATCATTTGAACGAAAAATTCCATTTGTAATCTATTTCATCGTTCCTGTTACAGGTATATGTATTTTTGTTTTATCACAAAAAATTAAATTTAAAATTTCATTATTGTTTTTATTACCCTTTTTAATTTTATTAGATTTAGGACCAACAACATTTCAGGATACATATTCTCCAAATATTGAAAGAAATCGTAAACCGATATATTCTTACATTAAAAAACAATCTATTAAGTTTAAAAATGAGTTACCTCCTTATAAGGCAGCCTTATTGGGATATAAAATACCTGATGTTGATTTTACATCATGGAGAGATATAGCCGCATTATGTATGTTAACTCACACCCCCTCTATCGGGACATGCCATCCTGGTGCTAGAATACGGTCATATGAATTCACTCATTCTTATATAGGAAATATGCTCTTAGCAAACCTTTCAAAACAATTAACTAAATCAACATTAAAAATTGTAAAAGATGGGCTTTATTTAATAAATTTAAAATATATGATAACTGATTATCAGATCAATTTACCAGGTAATGATGAAAATATAAAATTTATCGGGCACACACACAATAAATATTTTTTATATGAAAATAATCTCATCTCTCCTATTATTGTATCTTCAAGATTAGAACCATTACCTGATAAAGACTTTGCAAGTTTGGATAATCATCCTATGTTCCTTAGCCAGGATGAACGAAATAAAAATTCAAACTTTATTTTTAATTATTTGTCTGATATGGATATCAACAGAAATAATAATTCAGCTTACAGGCTCTATGCTAATGTTAAAGGTAATCATATAATTTCTTCATCTGATAAAATAAAATGCAGAGTTATAACAAATAAATTATATCTTAATAAAGTATATATTAAGGTAGAAGTTAATAATGATTGTTTTGCAAGATTATCTTATTCATATCATCCATCCATACAGGTAAAAGTTAATAATAAAAAGAAAAAAATCTATAGAATTGATAATCGGTTTTTAGGTATTAAACTTAAAAAGGGAGTGAATACAATAAAAGTGAATTATAAATTTTCTCCCTTTGAACGCTTTTTACTTTTAATAGAAATTATAATTATCCTTTTATTTATATTCCTGATCTATAAACAAAAAGAAGTAAATTTAAAATTAAATAAAACATTTAATGAAATGTGAGCACTTATCATTAGATAATGAGATAATACAGGTGGTAAGAATAATTGTTGCTTATCATTAAAGGAGTGGATTCAAAAAGCAAAGGTTAAAAAAGAAGAAAAAGAAAAAAATAAAATAAATTGGCCGTTTTTGAAAATCCTGTCGTCTTAAAGTATAGAACAAAATAAGTCGGCAAGGAGGATGCAATGAAAAGCGGTTATATAAAATTTATCTTTTTCCATTTATACAAAACTTCAGGTACTTCTTTTTCTCTTTTCTTAATCTTTTTTATCCTGTCATTTACTTCTATAAAAGCAGAAAGTGGTTTTGATTTTTTAAAAATCTCTCCATCGCCTGTTGCATCCAGTCTAGGAGATGCATGCTCTTCATCTTATATGATTAATCCTTCTTCTTTCTATTACAACCCTGCTCTTTTGACTTTTAATTTTCCTGTATATACTCAAATTACTCCTTCATTTAAAAGTATGGACTTTTATTTTTCATATATTAAATATATTGAAGATATGAATTATTTTTCATTTTTTTCTGTTCTGGATATTAAACCAATAAAAAGAATTGGAATAGGTTTTACCGGGTTATTTAATAATGATATAATATCATCTTCTTATGAAGGAGAAAGTTATGCTGTTGGCAGTGGATCATCTGCAAGTTTTTATTCTTTTTTAATAGGATATGGAGTTAATGTAACAAAAGAAATAGGTACAGGTATTAATATAAAATTACCAGTTGAAAATCTTGGAAGCCAATCATCTATAGGAATAGGAGCAGATGTTGGAGGAATATATAAGCAAAAAAATTGGAATGCTTCTTTAGTTGTTCAGAATATTGGAATGGATATAAAAAGTGTAGAAAACTCACACAACCTGCCAATGACTGTAAAAATTGGTGGCGGGTATGATTTTCATTTATCAAAGAAAAAGCCAGAAATTCATATAATAACAATAACTGCTGATATTGGAAAAGAAATAGAAAAGGACTTTATAGGAGGAGCAGGGATACAGTATAGTTACAATAATATGATTTTTTTAAGGAATGGATATAATATAAAAAAAGACAATTTTAATATAAAGTTTGGAGGAGGGATCCATTACAGGAATTATCAACTGGACTATGGATTTAACTGGAAGGACATGGGAAATATTCACAGGATTGGATTTGGAATGAAATTTGACCTTGAAAAAGGCATAGAAACAGAACAGACAAAAAATGGTATTATGATAAGAATAAGTGAAAAAGATGCAATTCTTTTTAAATATAACAAAGCAAATTTAAGAAAAGATGCACATAAGACATTGGATAAAGTTGTTAATATATTAAAAAAACATAAAGACAAAGATATATTGATCTGCGGACATACAGACAACACAGGTAGAAAAAAGTACAATTTAAATTTATCAAAGAAGCGTGCAAAGGCAGTGTATAATTATTTTATAAAAAAGGGGATAAAGAGAAAGCGAATGAAAAGCAATGGATACGGAGAAACCAAGCCAATAGCAAGCAATAAAATAGCAAAAGGACGAGCAAGAAACAGGAGAGTTGATATCATATTATTGAGATTAAGCAAAAAAGAGCAGGAAAAATTTGATGAACATTATTATGAAGGAATGGATTGTTATATAAAAGAAGGCTATAAAAGAGCCATAGCAGCATGGGAAAAAGCATTAAAAATCGACCCTGAAAATGAAGATGTAAAAAACTGGATTGAAAAAGCAGAGAAAGAAATGGAGAAAAAAAGAAAATCTATTAAAAAAAGAGGAGGTATTAACAATGAATAAAAAACAAAATTTAAAAACCAATGCAGTAAAATTTATTTTTGCTATATTCATAACTTTACTTATAATTATCCAGACATCAAATGTATATTCCATTTTTTCCGGACCAATAACAAATTGGGGTATAGAAGTAGAAGATTCTTATATAGCATTAGGAGATATTGATAATGATGGTGATTTGGATTTGATTGTAACCGGGCGAGATAAAGGTGGAACTCGTCGGCTTGATAAATATATAAATGATGGTTCTGGTAATTTTACAGAACCAATAACAAATTGGGGCATAGGAGTCGTCTCTGGTTCCATAACATTAGGAGATATAGATATGGATGGTGATTTAGACCTAATTGTAACTGGACGTGATAATAGTGAAATTCGTCGGCTTGATAAATATATAAATGATGGTTCTGGTAATTTTTCAGGTCCAATAACAGGTTGGGGGATAGGGGTTGACTTATCTTCAATAGCATTAGGAGATATAGACATGGATAGTGATTTAGATCTAATTGTAACTGGGCGAGATGATGGTGGAACTCGTCATCTTGATAAATATTTAAATGATGGTTCTGGCAATTTCTCAGGTCCAATAAATTTTGGTCCAGGAGTTTATACCTCTTCCATAGCATTAGGTAATATAGATAAAGATGGTGATTTGGATTTAATTGTGTCAGGTAGTGATGCTGGTGGTACAATTGGCAGGCTTGACAAATATTCAAATAATGGGGATGGTGATTTTACAGGACCAATAACAAATTGGGGAATAGAAATTGGCTATGGTAATGGTTGTTCCATAGCATTAGGTGATATAAATAATAATGGTAATTTGGATTTGGTTGTATCAGGTAACGATGCTGGTGCAAATGGCAGGCTTGAGTATTATATAAATGATAGTTCCGGGAATTTCACAGGGCCAATAACAAATTGGGGAATAGGAGTTTCGGACTCATCCATAGTACTTGGGGATATAGATAATGATGGCGATTTAGACCTTATTGTTACTGGTGAAACACCGGCAAGTGTATATAGACTTGACAAATATATAAATACAAATACAATAATAAATCATTCTCCATCAGCTCCAGCAGGACTTAATGCAGAAGATGTTGGCGGGTTTTGGCGATTTAAATGGAATGCTGCAAATGATACTGAAACATCACCAAATCTTATGCGATACAAAATAGCAATAGGTGAAAATCAAAGTGGAAAGTATGATTATATTTCAGATGCCATAGACTATACCAGGGGACAGGCAAATATTGGGAACATTCCTCAAGGCGGGATAAGTGGAATTGAATGCTTTTATCAATCAAAAATCCCTACAATAAAAACAGTTTATTGGAAAGCAGCATCAATTGATACTTGTTTTAAATTTAATTGGAGCACAGAACAGATAACCCTGCCGCCAGAAGGTGAGCCGCCAGCATTATCTGATATTGTTTTAGTACCAAATCCATTTAATCCAAATAAATCACCAAAAAATTATATCACATTTTTTAATTGCCCTGATGATGTAACAATAAAAATTTATGATATACTGGGGGATAAAATAAAAGAATTGTCATCACCAAATGCAGAACATAAAATCATCTGGGATGTCAAGGATTCAGGTGGAAGATCTCTGGCAAGAGGAATGTATATGGCTATACTTAAAAACAGCCAAGGGGAAAAGCGAACCATTAAATTCTTAATTCACAGATAATGACAAATTGCTATATTTTATTGCTGTATTGCTGGTTCGAGTTATGCGACCAACGGAAGTGCCTATGGTAAAACTCGAACCAGCGACCTAAGAGCACGAATTGAATTCGTGCCTACAAATCGACTTTTTAGACAGCCCCAACATTATATGATATATAAGATGTAAAAAATATGAAAAACAAACCAAAAAAATTATTTAATAACATCACCTTTGATACTGACGATGTGATTGCTTGTGATGATGAAACTGAAAAAAATAATAAAGAACCTGAATGTGTTTTTGTTGATGATGAAAATAATGAACTGGAATACAAAATCAAAAGATTATTCTCAATAAAAAAATAGATTTATTTTTACTTAATTTATTCATTTTTTATAATTACAGCTACTCATTTTAAAAATATAATTTTAAAAGTATTCAGACTGTCAATTTATGTAAAAACAGTACTATGTAAAATTGTTTCATTCAAACTCTGAACGTGGAACTCCAGACTGGCGAATAATAGACAACAATGTTCCTATTCTGAGCTCTTTATGATCAGGCACGGGTACGGTAATAGTGCTTCCAGATACCTTTCGCTGCATTGCAATGTGACTTCCTCGTCTCCTTACTTCAACAAACCCATGTTTTTCTAAAATTTGACAAACATCTCTGCCTGAAAAAATATGTAGTTTACCCAACAGCTACCTCCATATGGGTAACATAAACTTCATCATGAATCCTTTCTTCAATCTCTTTTGGTGATGCAGTTTCAAAGAACAACTCCAATGCCTCTTGAAGATTTCTTCGGGCATCGTCAATGGTATCACCTTGACTTACCACATCTACTTCCGGGCAAAGGGCAACATATCCATTGCCTTCCCGTTCAATGATAGCTGTTAATTGTCTATTCATAACTCTCCTCTTCTGTATATTTTACTTTTTTACTCATTTAACAATTATCACACATTTTTTCTGTCTATCGAAATTAATTTATTTTACTATACTTTATAATATCATAAAAAAGTGGGAAATCAAGTTAAAAATTATTAAATTCTTAAAGAACCATTAAGTTTTTAATATACAGATAATTTAATACATAAAAACATATAAAAAATTGCTTAACAGCATCTCATCTGATACTTATGATGTGATTGCTTGTGATGATGAAATTTAAAAAGGCATTGACGAATAAAACAGAAGTATTAAATTATTACAGAAAGGATA
>CBDVEP010000042.1:0-20978 GCA_965373035.1 uncultured bacterium | reverse complement strand
CAATAGAGCCTGCTTTATTTGTCCCAAGCTCTACAGCAGATGTCTCGTCTGTTGTGCTGAAACTACCAACCCACTCTTCAATATTAACTAAATAATTAGCATCCTCGACTTCTAATGAATCCATACTGCCATCATAATCACTCCAGATAACAGCATCAATTACCAGATCATTTATTTTCAGTACCAACTGATCATCTGTTTCAGACAAGCCTTCTTCAGAAATATATAAATCAATGTATCCATTCCCATTCACATCACCAACATCATCAGTCTCATCAACACCATCTCCCCAGTGAACTACTATATATTGATTGGAATGGACTATTACTTTTGATTCTGCCAGCCTACTATTTGTTCTGTCAAGGTCTGAAAGAATAAAAGCACTTAAATCAATAACCCTATCTTTAAAACAATAAATCTCAGCCCAGTCACCTTCATTAGCAGCATTCCCTTGCGGATTTACTTCATTAATTAAAAGAGGAGGTATTCGTCTCATTTTTACTATGTCTTTACTGGTATTGCCTGCCCTGTCCCTCACAACTAATTTAAAGTTAAGTATCCCCCAGTATCCTGTTAAATCAATATTACATAAATTATTACTATAAACTGAATTAGTAAATATACCTAGTTCCACCCTTTCTTTAGGGCACTCTCCTGTTCCTATAAAAACACTATAATTGTTAAAATTATCATCTGAAGCAGTTCCTGTTAAATTCACAAAATTACTTTCTATTTTAAAATTTGAAAGTGATAAAATCACTGCAACAGGACTGGTATTATCTACATTAACTACTACTTCTGAAATCTCAAAATTTCTGACTTTATCTATAGCAGATAATCGAATATTATACAATCCATCATTTACTGAAGTTGTATCCCAGTATTCGATTATTTTATTATCAAGCGGTAATAAAATATTACTCTTAATAGTATAAAACAGATTTGTAGTAACAGATTCTAAATCCAATATTTGCTGGAAGTCTGTAATTGGTCTCTGGGCTATTATTTCATCTGCAACTGTCTCACTGACACCATTAATCAATAACAAATCTTCCTTTGTACCTGTATTAATATTTAGATGTCCTGATTGATATAATAAATTCCAGTTGCCCTGATCTGTAACAGAACTATATTCTAATTTATACTGTTTTAATATTTCATCTTCAATTGAACCAAATATTTGTATTTTATCTTTTAAAAAACTTTTATTAACCGGAAAAGTAATTCTTACATCATCAATACTATTATCTATTTTAACTGTAAGTATATTTATTGGTTCTTTATTCCCTATATTATCCTGGGCATAATAACTTATATAATTTATTTTATTTGAAAGCATCAAGGAATTAGAGAAAACATTCCAAAAACCTGCATAAGTATGAGGGATGTCATTCTCTGTATCAACAATATAACATATATCCTTCAAACCTGAAGAAATAGAACCTGAATTTGTATCTGTGCCTGTAAAACTTATAATAGTATTTGTACCGATATACAAATTTGTACTTATATAGTAGTTAGTAGAACAAATAATCATTGATTGGGGATTTAAATTATCAATAAAAACTTTCTTAATTTTTACCTGTTCAATATTATTATTATTATCAATACTTCTGTATTTTATATAAAATACTCCATGATTAGTCTTAAGATAAATTGGAGTTATATAAGTGTTCCACTCAAAAGAATTATTAATATTTGTGCAAACCTGATATTCAGTTCCCAATACTCCTGAAAAATATGTATTACTGTATTTATCATTTGCTTCAAATTTTATTTCAGAATCACCACATATATAGAGATTAGTTCCCTGGTAATATATAGGTTCTGAAATTACAATCTCTGTAGTAGGAGGTAAATTATCCGGTAAAGGATTAATAAAAACCTTATATTGAGCTTCTTCTATATTTCCTAAAAGATCTATACTTCTATAAAAAAAATACCATTTGCCATTAGACATGATTGAAATATCCCCTGTATAATCTCCCCAGTCATTTCCCATAACCTTATCATTTGTTTTAATACAATACTGAATTTTAAACAATCCAATATCCAAATCATAAGAATTTATTTTAATCTTTGTAATAGAAGAAATATATGTTATTTCTTCTTCAATAATATGCTCACCATCAATATCAATTTCAGAAACAGGTGCTAAATCATCAACAAAAAATTCAATATTTTTATTTGCTTCTTTATTCCCTGCCAGATCTTTTGCAAAATATTCAATTGTACTGTTTCCATAATTATTAAATTTAATCAAATTAGTATATACTTTAAAAGGAGAATTATTAACCCGAAAATAAATTTTATCAACTCCCACACCTTCATCTTCTGCATTAAAATAAATTTCTGATTCTTTTGTTATATAATTTATATTATTCTTAACAATCCATGAATTATATACCTGTATGCTGCTTATTGGTAATTTTCTGTCAACTTTTACATATTCAGTTTGTATATCTTCAATATTACCAACATTATCAACAGCTTTGTAATATATATGTAAATTAGTATAATCTTCAGGGAGATGAATATTATCATTATAGGTTTTCCATGATAAATTAGTTGTTATTTTATTAGTAATAAAATATTCAATATGATTAACTCCAGAAGCATACCCTGTGTTTGTATTATCCATAGAAATTAGTTCAATCATACTATTTGGATTTACCCATTTAATATTATTTGTTAGATAATAAGGGTGAATAACAATCTCTGTAATTGGAGGATTTTTATCCGAAAACACTAAAAGACCATGTTTTTCTAAAACATTTTGGTTAAAAGCCATATCATAAGCAGTAATCCTGTAATTATATTCTCCATATAAAACATACTCATTATTATAATCTTTTCCATTCCATAAAACAATTTTCTGATTCTGTACGAATTCATTATCTAATAACCTTCTTATTAAATTATTATTATTATTAAAAATTTCAAAAGCAACAAAACTGGGTTCAGAAACTTTAAAAATAATACTACACTGTTCATCATAAGGAATAAATGGATTAGGAGACTCATCAATTAAAACAATTTCCGGTTTTGTAAAATCACCAATTACTTTTACCTCATCAGAATAAGGGCTGAATTCACCTATTAAACTCATGGATCTTACTTTTATAATATTTGTCCCTTCATTTATTCCAGTATCTTTAAAAGAAAAACACCCATTTGTATCAGCAAATGTACTTGACCTGTAAACATAATTAACATAAAGATGTACCTGGCAATTTGAAACTGTTAAACCATTCACAGAAATAAATTTTTCTTTATTAGGAGAAACTACAGGATTAAGCTCAGGCTTATCAAGGCTGTTGCTATTAAAAAATATACCATAGTAAGATAAATGATAAAGTTTTACTGTTACTGTATTATTATCAAAATCATAAAAAATATCATCAGGAGCAGGTATAGCAGGTACCCATTCTTCTAATTCCTCATTATAGTTAAATATAATCAAATCTTCCTCATCAACACCTGAGAGATCATCATCTGAATAATAAAAAGAAACATATACCGGAAATTCAATCTCATCTCCTTCTGCAGGGGATATATCATAAATCTCATCTACATTGATTAAATTAAATTTAAAATAATTACCTTCCGGTAAAGTGGAATCTAATACAACAGGTGTTATGTTTAACTCATCCCCTGAACAAGTTGGCTGCGGCACCTCGGGTTTTTCATATATGTCATATAAGATCTGATAATCTCCGGTGCGATTATCTTCCCATACAATAAAAACCTGGTTAGTATTAATTGATGTAATAACAGGATTAACAGAATCAGCATTATTAAATGTGCATTGAATTGTTTCAGTCCATGTAAATCCCAGGTCATAAGAAGATCTAAAATAAATTTCATTATTTCCTTTATTATTATCATACCATGTAATATATATGCCTTTATTATCACCGAAAATATCCGGGGACTTTGAATTAAAATCCGAATCTGTTATATGAATAGCTTCATTCCAATTGATACCTTTATCAAAACTGGAAATATAACTAACATTGAAATAATTATTTTCTGTTTTTCTGCTATATACAATGTTAATAAAATCATTATATACAAAAAGAGCAGGCATCCATTCATAATCTTCTATATTTTCTATACTGAATTTTTCCTTAATCTGTTCAGGATAAGTCCAATCCATTCCTAAATTTTTCTGAAAACAAAGCCCATTCTCTGTTTCATAAATTAAATACAAGTTATTATTATCTGAAAAAATATCAGCATTAATAGTGTTTTGCTCATATAAACTAATGGATTCATTAATTATTAAAGCCTGACTCCATAACCAGTTATTTATATTTAGTCTTTTTTCATATATTCTATAATAGCCTTCTGAATTATTATCCCTATTCTCCCATACTACAACAATATTATTACTGACTGAAGTTATTTTAGGTTTATAACCATCTCCTATCTTTACAGGATGAGTCCAGTTGATTTTATTGGACGTGTGTGAAAAATAAATTCCCGGGAAGTTTTCAGAATCATCCCTCCAGACTATAAAAGACCTTCCATTATCTATCGCACATATATCCGGGGAATAAGAATTGTTTAGGTTTGAGGAAATGAAAATATTACTGCTTCCCAAACCACCTCTATATTTAAAATAAATTTTCTTTTTATTAGTTGTTACATTACACCATGTAATATATGTAATGCCATCCTTATAATCTACAGCAGGAGATATATTATCACCAGCTATAGGTCCTGTTACTGGCTTATCTGATTTTTCAATATAAATGATGTTTGTATTAGTAATCAAAGTTCCTTCAATGCCATCTGTATCTGTACCTGTAAAATAAAATACAGCAGGACCGTCATTTATACTTTCATCAATATTAATAATCCCACTCCAAATTAAATTATTAGAAAGGGAATTAGTTAAATCAATAGAAACAGGGAATTGATTATAAGGTGTTAAAGTTAAAATATCCTGGTTTGTTATTAATTCTGAAGTTTTTAGTACTATTTTTAACATGCCAGTATTGGTGATTGGTGATGCAGGGATAGTAGTAATCCCAGCATAAGGAGGGCTGCCAATTGAAAAATTAATTTCAGTAAATGCAGTGTTATTGGCTAAATCAACTGCTGTAACTTTTAAATTATAATGTCCAGGATTAGTAATGAGAGTTTTATTTGTGGTTTGAATATTATTTAACATTATGTTTGTTTCTTTTATATTATTTTCAATTACTGTAATTTCAGGTATTACATTTGCATGGTCATGGTTATTAGTAACACCACTTATGATTATTTCCGGATAAGTATTATCAACATTTAAAGTAACTGTATCTTCTGCATGATTACCTGATATATCAAATACAATTAATTTAACCTGATACTTGCCATCATTAACAGAATCTTCAGTATTAAAAAAGTATAATATATCGGATTTAACATTATTATAACCCTCATATAAATCAGTCCATTCTGTTTCAGAATACAACTTAAATTGTACTTTATATTTATCTATTAATTCACTTGAGGCAGTTCCAAAAATTGGTACCATGCCATTAATAAATTCTCCATCTGAAGGATGTTCTATATCAGCTATAATATATTCGCCGATTTGGGATATCTTAATAATCTCGTTTTCCTCGTTATAATATGCTATGTATTTATGGTCAGGGGATAATTGCATAATAAGTTCATTACTTAATGAATTTACTAAAGAAGTTGATCTGCCTGTGTTTAAATTATAACTATAAATATCTTCATTATTATTTGTAAATTTATTATAATAAATAATATTTCCATCCTTTGACATCCCTCCATACCTGGCATTTGATATAAGAAGCTCTCTATCTTTTGTATAAATATTTTTACTATAGATATTGTAATTATTATTTATATTTTCTGTATAAATTATTTTACTTCCATCCGGCAGCCACTCATTGAAAACTTCATTGATATTAGTATCACAAACAATGCAATCCAGACTTTTTGTATTAATGTCATATAAATAAATATCTGACTGAATATTGTTAAACACCTGAAGAGCAATTTTTTCTTC
The DNA here is from genome assembly GCA_965373035.1 of uncultured bacterium. GTDB lineage: Bacteria > Spirochaetota > JAHITG01 > JAHITG01 > JAHITG01 > CBDVEP01. Next base: position 14,947 of record CBDVEP010000042.1, on the reverse strand, counting down.
AATACCATTCTGCAGACAATTTTTTCCTGCAAAAATATTTTTATTATTTTCTCGGATATTGTATTCCTGGATATTATAAATATTGTTTAAATCCACAAGTGATAATTCAGAGTAAATCCCTTGTTTTCTTATTAAAAGAAGATTCCTGGTTTTTAACCATTTAACAGGATAAATATTAGTTTTTTCAGATAAAACAGAATAAATAGTTTCAATTATTGACCCATTCCTTTTACCGATTATTAAATCATAGTTATTGTTGTTATAAATCTGATAGGCAATTAAATCTCCCTCAGGCGATAATAAAGGATTAACTTCATTTAATTCTTCTCCTTTATTAATATTTACTTTTGTTTTTGTAAGTAAATCATACCAATAGGAATCATATTTTCCTTCTTTTTCATAATAATAAGAGATAGTTTTATTGTTTTTCCAATCTGATAAATAATAATTAATACCTTTATTTGAAAGTACAGTAGTATTTGCTTCTGTATCCATGTTATAAAATTTAATAATATTGTTATTTATATAAGATATTTCAAACCCTAATTTATCACTTTGAGGCGACCATGAATGAAACGCTATAAAGCCACCTGTATTAGTTATGGTTTCATCTCCTGTTAAATTTTCCAGATCTTTATTAATATTGATGATATGAATATTAGTTACTTTTAAACTGTTCTGTGAATTTATAATTTTAAGTATATAATTTCCATCTGATAATAAAGCATTAAAATTATCTTTTCCATCCCATTGAACAATATTATTATAGATATTGGTTAAAACAGGAGATATATCTTTAACCATGGTCTCATTTATATTAAAAATTTCAATCTTTACATTATTAAAATTAAAATTATTAGCAGTAACAGTAATTTCTAAATTATCTTTATATCCATCACTATTTGGTGAAAAGCTTTCCGTATCAAAAGAAGATAAAAGAACCAATGGCGGAACAACCCCATTTGTAACAGGAATAGATTGATTATCTTTATAGTCCTTTGCCTGAATAACAAAATTGTAATCCTTATATATTATTAAGCTATCATTATTATTTTTTCCATTCCAGGTATATTCTGATTCTATACCACCTTCAACATTTATAACATTAGATTGAATTCCATAGTTTAAATTTTCATCTGAATAAATTGTTAATGTTACTAATGCTGGTTCTGAAACAGTAAAATATATTTTATTATAATCAACATGTACATTAAATACCTGAGGAGCAATCTCATCCTTTACATCTCCTGAAATATTACAAGTAATAAAATTGGAATACTTGATATTATTACTGGCACAGGCATTAAGTTTTACTAAATATTCTCCAGCACCATCCGGCATGTTTGTTCTGTTAATATTACCTAAAACTCCATAATAACTATCAGTAGTGGCAGAAACATTAGTTAATGTATGAGAGGTATATTCACCATTTAAATGTTTATATAAAATATTATAATTAGACAACCTTGCTACTTTTATAATTCCTTTAACAGGGATTATAATGTCATCAGTATTAGTAAATATTTGCACATTAACCGGGAAAGTAATCACACAAATATCTTTCCCTACTTCAGAGGAGTCAATATAAATCCTAAAAGTATCCTGATTTTGCCTTTCAAAAGTGTTATTATATACAACAACCTGATAAAAGCCTTCCTCAACAACATTATCATATCTGTCCTTCATATCCCATATTATAATGTTACTAATTGAACCTAAAGAAATATCATCCTTTCTTTTTACTAAATTGCCATCCAGATTATTTATATCAATTAAGATATTACAATTAAAATAATCATTAGCAGTTATATTTATTTTTAAATTTGTATTTATTCCTTTCCCATCCGGCTGTAAATAATTACTGTTTATTGAAACATCATAAATAACAGGTGGATGAATTATATCTTTTTTACTCTCAGCTATATCACCATTAGTAATAACAGCCATCTCAACAAAAAAAGCAGAATAATTGCATATATTGTCATTTAAATTCTTTCCATCCCATTTAATTATATATTCACAGTCTTTAATTTGTATTTCATTTTGTAATAAAGTTTTTGTAACACCTGAATGATTTTCATTTGAATAAATAACAATGGAAACCTGGCAATCTTCATTTAATTGATAGATTATATCATTATGATTTATATAAAAATATTTTATAAAAGATTTTTCTGCTGAATAAGTCCAGCTCCAGCTTAAAGGAGACTGTATATGATTTCCAGCATTATCATCTGCTTTAAATAAATTAACAGAGACCTCCTCACCATTGTAAAATGTCAAAGCATTAGGCTGTGCATTCTCTGCTTTAAAAATTAATAATCCATTTGCCGGGTTAAAAGATAAAGCCTTATTATGTATATCATATTCATAATTATTTACTCTTAAGCATATTGTATTTGTATTTACACCTGTATCATTGTCAATTATATAACAGCTAATCTGGTTATTTGTTGAAAAAGAAAAAGGAGCAGGTATTGGAGTAAATGCAGCAGGGCCGGTATTATCCTCAAAATTATTAACATTAATATTTACCTCATCATATTTTGAATTACCAGCTAAATCATAAACCCTAAGGCGCAGGACATATTCACCATCACCTGAAAATTCCCTGGTATCAATGGTTGAGAGAAGACCTTCATCTTTTTCATTTGAAGAGGTATAAATTGTTTCCCACTTCTCGGGCAAATCTTTTTTCATATATTCAAGAGTATATTTTTCAAAATCAAAAGCAGCTGCCCTGCCGTATATTCGTAAATAACCAATAATGATTTGTTCATTAACAGGAGAAAAAATCTCTGCAATAATTTCGTTCTCTTTACTTTCCTTAAATTTAATAGTATTAATTGATTCTGCATTAGTATCTCTTCTTAAATAAGCAATTTTTTCTCCTTTATTATCCCAGCTCAGGAAATAATCGTCAAAATCTTCATTTAAAAATTCATAAAATCGTTTTGAATCTACATTATAACTGACAATTCCTTTTTTATTGTTTACTAATTCTTTTGAATACATAACAATTAAATCATCTGCTGAGAAAACTCCTCCACATTCAATGCTGTTATCAACTAATATATTTTTTTTATCCTCTAAGTCATATACATATAAATTTTTATTATTTGAATAAAACTCAATATAAGAAAAATATTTTGAATCATAAGACCAGCTCTGGAATAATACTGATAAATTATTTTTAGAAAGAATAAACTGATCTTTACTCAATATGTCATATACTGTTAATTCAATACCTGCATTGTTTTTACTATTGTAAATCAATTTCATCCCATCAGGAGAAATAAAACACTGTCCTGTTACTTCTTTTACAAGTTGATTATTTGCAACATTAATTACTTGATTATCTTCTGCATTATAAATAAAAATATCAGCATTATTAAGATTTTCTTTTTGAAATACAAAAGAATTTGTGAATAACCAGCCTTTAAAAAAATAGTCATCTGAACCTGAGTGAAAAGTCTTTAAAACATTAAAATCTTCATCTATCATCCTGCCGTAAGATAATCGATATTGATTACTGATAATATATTCTAAAACACCATGATTTTTATTTTTATAAAATTTAATTTCATCAATATTTACATTAGATATAAAAGCTGTCTCTATATTTCCCGGCATATCAGCTTTATAAATATTATAGTCACCATACTGGTTTAAATTAAACAATACTGCATCGGAACTGTACCATGATATGAAATCCTCATTCCCTGCTTCATCTCCTGTTATATGAATAATATTACTGGTACTTTCCTTTTGTAATATCAGGTCAAATTTTTCATTTAACTCTAAAAATGCAATGTGATTATTTTCATCTGAAAAGCTTTTAAAAAACAATCTATTTATTCCATTACTGCCTATCCCCTGATTGGAGGTTAAATCAGATGTCTGGTTTTCCTCCTGGACATCTACTTTAGTAGTATAATTATTTGTTGAAAACTTATCAGATAATATTAATTTATATAAACCATCTGACACATAATAATTATTTAAATTTATCCCGTCCCATTCAATAACATTAATCCCGGCACACTGAAACATATTAGTATATGCCATTACCTTTTTATTGGATAAAGTAAAAATATCCAACTTAATATTCTCCCAATCATTGGAGAGAAAAAATAATTTGCATTTATCTTTAATGCCATCACCATTAGGTGAAAAAATCAAATTAATAGCTTCCACATGGAAAACATGGGGAGGATAAACAATCCCTGTATTAGGATGATATTGAATATTACCATCCTGGTCAACTGCTTTTATCTGGAAATAATATTTATTAAATAATACATATTCCCCATAATCATCTCTACCATCCCATGTTGTTGTATGAGAACCTGTAACAACCTTATTATGAATAATTTCACGCACTGGTTTTGTATGGCTTTCATCTTCATATATTTTAATAAATAGATTAACCATTTCAGATACAGAATAATAAATCTTGTTTTCATAACTGCTTACATCATAAACAACCGGGTTACCAGTTAAATATAATGTAATAACATCATATTCACTATTCCCGGCAAGGTCGGAAACAGTTAATTTCATTTTATACTTACCACTGCCATCCTGTAAATTATTACTGATATCCCAGGTGCATAACACATCATCTACTTTTGCTGTATTAGTAAAATAAATAGTAAACCACTGATAATCCTGTCCTTCTTTTTTTGCTTCTATTTTATAATATGCTATGTCTTTTGAATAAGCAGTCCCTTTAACTTTAATAAAAGCTTCCTCATTATCATCTATTGTATGATTATCAGCAGGTGAGGATATCTTTGCTAAAATAATATCCTCATATTTTTCCGGAAGTTCTATTAATTTAAGTTTATTTTCCTCTGCTGTAATCTCCTCATAAGAAAGTTTTTTGCTATTACAGGATAATCCCAGTGCTTTTTCAATACTAACTTCATTTTCACTGATTATAAATTTATCCTGAATGGCAAAATTAGCAAAACCAATGCTCTCTGAGTCTTTACCTGTTCTTATTTTATTATAAACAAAACGAAATCCATCTTTTAACCACTCAACAAATAAAGCATTTGTAATTATCATTTTATTTTTAAATTCAGTATCTGTGTTTTTTATAACAATCTTTGGGATATCCTGATAAAATTCATGATAAGCAATTAAATTCCCGGCAGGAGACCATGCGCAGAAATCCTCATTATAAAAATAATCCTTTGCAAACTCTATAGAACTCTGATTTGATACAATGTAAATATTAATGTTTTGATTTTCTGTAATATCCTTTGTCTGATAAGCAATCTTTTTACTGTCGGAAGACCAGCACATATCACCAGTAGTTTCCTTTTGATCTTTTTCATTTGTAATTTTACTACTGAAAACAACATTTAAATCACCATTGATTTGAGCCATATAAATATCAGGATTTATTTCATCCATAATACTATAAACAAACATAGAACCATCAGGAGACCATGATTTAAACAAGCTATTAGAACTGATAAATACATTTTTTACAATTTCATAATCTTCATTCATTTCAGCTAAATATAAATTATAATTAGATTTCATTATAACATGATAAGCAATAATAGAAGCATCCGAGGGATTAAACTTAGCAAAAACAACATCATTGTTAGTATTTAAATTTAAATTATAAATATTATCATTAACATCTTTTAATTTTAAACATAGCCTTCCGCTTTCATTTTCCTGAAAAATCATTTTTCCATCAAAGCTCCAATGGGAATAATACTGATGCCATTCATTTTTAGTCAATTTTTTTGTTTCATTTTCAATTCTTTTTTGATAAAGTACTGCCTGGTCATTGGAAAATTTGCTGTATGTTATCTCTTCGGTATCCTGTCTCCAGCTTCCCCACAGGAATCCCTGACTGCTCTTATCAATATCTTTATATACAACATCTTCATCCGCAGCCGGCATATCCACTACAACAGGAATCACATCACAAATACCAGGTTCATCCATATCCACAATTTTACATAAGTAATAACCATCAGGTACAACATTATTATTTTCATCTTTCCCATACCATGATACACTATTTTTATAAGGAATAGGTATAACATTATCATTAAAAATTGTTTTTACATGATTTAAAGAATTACTGGAATAAACAGTTACTTTTATTTTATCACCTCTATTGATTTTAATTTCTATTGTACATTTATCCTGGGAGCCGTCATTGTTAGGTGATATATAATTATAATCCACATTAACAAACATTTTAACCGGTGGCTTTACATATCCATATAAAAGAGAACTTTTTAATTCACTATTATCAACAGCCTGGATTGAAAAATTATAATCCTGGTATTTTTGTAAAATCCCTGAAAAATCATATCCATTCCAATCCAGAACATGACTTCCTTCTTCTAAATTTGTACTAAATGAATTTAACACCTCTCCATCAGTATCATAGACATGAATATTCACAAAAGCTTTTTTAGAAAGATAAAAATTAATATGATTTTCCTCAGTATATAAATCTGAAATAATTGGCGGAAAATTATTACTAATAAGTGTGTTTGTTATATTATAATCAACAAAATCACACTCTTCTCTTCCCTGGCTGTCAATACTGACTAAAGATATCCTGTAAAATCCATTCCCCCTGATAAAATTAGTATTATTAATGCTGAATTCACCTAAAATATCATTCACAACAGGAACATTAGTTTTTATAATAACTTTTTCTCCATACCCGGCATAAATCAAATCTTTAATTTTTAATCTGTAATCTTTAATTTGCAGTCCATTTGCAGTTCCAATAATCTGAACATTAGTCCCATCTTTGTTGATTTTAGTAATATCAGCAACTAAATGAGATGAAGTCTCATTATTATTTAAATAAGCTATTTTTAACTGGTTCTCCTTAATTGTCTCCATAGAATAAATAATAGCCCCTGAATCCATATCCCACTGGCAGAAAATATCATTTTCAGGATTGCTTACCACTGGAATTATTTTATCTTTTGAGAAATCATATATCTTAATGTCAAAATTATTATTTACCTGGGAATTAAAAGCAAGCATACAATTATTAGGTGACCATCCGCCGTATTGAGCATTTTCAATGATTTTTTCTGTCTTATTATTTTTATTATTATATATAACTAATTTATTACCCTTATTAATAGAATAAACTATTATGTCACCTAAAGGACTCCATCCATGAAAAACAAGATTATTAGTAGACTTTTTTATTATTTTTATAATGGACTGGTTTGTAATAGAATAAAGTATAATTTTATTTGTATCACCAACTGCAGTATAACAGAGAAAATCCTCAAAAACAGCATTCTTTCCTATAATCTCATTTGCTTCTGTATCAGCTAAAGGAATAATGTTATCCCCGTTTTTATCACTTATAAATATATCATAATTATTATTAACCTTATTAAAAGTCTGGAATACTAATTTTTCTTCTTTACTTTTCGGGTCAATAAACCAAAATTTAAAATAAGCATCTTTATTAATGTCATCTGATATGGGATATACTTTTAAATTATTATTAATGTCTGCTGTGTATAAATCATAACCACTGGTGCTGTTTTTCATTTGAAAACAAAGCCATTCTCCACTGAGGCTAAAATACCCATTAAAAGTTGGAGCACCTCCTGATAAATTAGTAACCTTTTCATTGTTATATAGCAAAACAAGTCTTCCATTATCATTAACAGTAAAGAGGATTTTTCCATCCTTCTCATCATTGAATAATTCATCATATTGTTCATTTTTAACTTTCTCTTGTTTCAGGTTATCTGAATTAAATTTATAAATATCATACTGTTCATTGTTTTTATGGTTATACCAAAAAATATTATTTAAATGGTCTCTTTTCTCAAAGAGATTATCCTTATCTGCTAATACTACCTTAGATATGTTTCCTAATTTTACATTTACAGTCTTAATAATCTGGTTGCCAAATCCATCAACAGCTGTACATTTTATAATATAGATATTTTCTTTTAAATCAGAAATATCCCAGAAGCCTAAATCATCAGGAAATATGGATTTTACTTTTTCCCCATTTTCTTTTACATTCACTCCTTTTTCAGTGCTGCCACTTGCTATAAAATGAAATGATTTGCCGGCGTCATAAGAATATTCAAATTTATAGGTAAGACCCTTATCCCCTTTATCAAAAATATGACCTTTAATTGTTATAGAATTATTAATTTTCTGGTTATTCTCAGGATAAGATATTTCTATAAAAGGATGCTCCCTGTCAACTAGATGTTTATTGGATAATCTAATATTTCCATTATCCTTATAAACAGCACCAACCCAGTAATAATAAGTACCATTAAATAAAAATTTATCAGTAAAAGAAGTTATTGTTTTATCTATAAAATCAACATATACTCTATGATTGTTATAAACATTAATATTAGAGACATCACTGCGGTAGATGATATAATAGTCCAGCTCATCTTCATCCCCTGAAAAAGTCCAGTTTAAAACAGCTTTATTGTTGTTTGTAATAATCTCCTGTAAAACCACTTCTCCATTAATTAACTCAGTATCAAGGTCAACACTGATTATTTCAGAAGGCGCGCTTTCATTAGAACTCATATCAATAGAAGTTAAGGCATAAAAATATTTCCCGCTTTCTTCTACTGTATCAATAATATAATTTTCATTAATTTTTGCCTCTACCAAATTTTCTATACTTTTAATAGAATTGCTCTCTGAAGAACGAAAAAGATTAAATACAACAGCCTCATTTTGAGGAGGGAGCCAGGAAATCCTTACACTTCCATTTTTCAGCTTAATAATGGAAATCGATTCAGGTGGATATGCCATACCATCTGCTGTGCACCATACTTCTTTTGCATGCCTGCTTTCCTGGTTATAATTATCAAGGGCAGTTACAGTGTAATAATATGTTTTATCATGTTCTGTTGTTTTATCAACAAACCAAAGATTTCCTTCAAGCCCTGCTTCAGGGACTACCTCGGATTTTATCAGGCTCTTTGTAATTGACGGGTCTTCTGTACGGTATATATTATAAGCAAATATTTTGTCAGATTTAAACCTTAAGTCAGGCTCATACCATCGCAGTTTAATATACCCATATTTAACAGGTACTGTGCTTAAACTTTTTGGAGGATTTGGCAAAGGCTTATGTTTCCCGGTAACCTGGACATTATCAAATTGAGAACCACATCCGGCAAACCATATAGAGCCATGCTTGATTTTTGTATTTGTGATGGTAATACTATAAGGTCCAATCTGAATTTTACTCTCACCTTCCCTCGAATCCCAATCAATCTTAATGCTAAATTCCATACCTTCATAAAGAACAAACGAAGAAATATCAGCTATGGTAAAAACAAAGCCATCCTGTCTTTTACAGATTCGTTTATTTTCATCATTATACTCAATAAAAAATCCTTTACCGTAATAAGTATCATCCTGCCATCCCCAGCCTGCTTTAAAGCCTTTACCATTGTATTTTAAATGCAGCTTATATTCATAATCCTGCCAGTTCAAGCTGTCCTCTCCAATATACCGGGCAATACTCTCGGAATGTAAAAAAGATTCATACAGGTAATTTTTATCTTTTTCTATTATATCATATTTTCCTTTTTCAATAATAAAATCATCAGCAATTAAATCCTCAAAATCCTCATAAAGCAATACAACTTTTTCATCATCTGCATTTACTTTTTTTAAAGGAGAATTTTCATTATTTTTATTTGTTAAAAATAAATTTTGGGCATTATCTTCCCCTGTTACCCAGAAATTAATAATATCATTTTTATCAATATTAAAATTCTTCTCCCCCGAAATACCAATACTGCTCTCTAAATTAATATCACTTTCATATAAAAGCATCCTTCCCTTAATCTTAAATTTTAAATCTTTAATCTTTAATTTAATTCCCCCTTCCCCTTTAAAACTTAAAAACTCATTTAAAACACGCCAATGAAGTGTTAAAGTATTTGAATTTAAGCTGACTGCTTCTGAGACATATATTTCTGCATCAATATAAGGCCATAATGATGAAACAGGTGAACCTAAACTCATAACTAAAGCTTCAGGGCCTATAGTATCTTCTAATTCCTTTTCAAGAGGATTATCATTATAATCCTCAGGATAAACACTAACATTGCCAAATCCATCACCAGCTCTGAAATAGTATTCTAAAATTCCTACAATTGCATCTTCTGCAGGAATAGTTCCAAAATAATTTGTGCCTTTTTTAATCAGCTTAACTTTTTTATACTGCATTTGCTGGGGATTTCGATAATACAGGTCTCCTGAAATAACATTATATTTTTCATCTGAAATAAAACATTTAATAACAACATCATAACCAGCTTCTGTGGATTCACATTCTATTTTAGAAATAACCGGCTTTGTAGAGTCTAATTCTTTTTTTAACAAAGGCATTACATTAGTAGTGTGGCTGAACAATCCCCATTCAGTATTATATTGATTTACCCCATTAAATAAAATATCACTCCCCATATAAGAATTCATTAAAGTTAAAACCAGACTTATTGGAAAATTATCATTGTTTAAATCAAAATTAATATCAATGTTAATGGAATTTCCATTAAAATCAAAAGCATACACTTTTTTAGAAACAGAACATATAATAACATCTTTATTATCATCATTATCAACCATTTCTATTAAAGGTGAGGTAATAATATTTTCATTTATGGTTCTTTGCCAGATCAACTCTCCTGATGAATTTAATAAATACACATTCCCATCAACATCAGATGCAGCTATTTCAACAGAGCCGTCCTGATTAATATCATAATAATTAGCCCTGCCGGATGCAGGAGAATCCATCTCATATTCCCATATAATTATCCATTGATTTAAAACAATATCTCTTTTAAATAAAATGATCTTTTTATTAATAGTAAGGATTATTTCATTTGTCCCATTTAAGTTTATATCACCAATAGAAGCATAAGGAGTATTATCAATTGAAAAATCTGAAGAATCAAGTAAATAATTAGTATATTCTATTCCTTCAGAATTATAAAAATGAAGCCTGCCGCCTTCTTCTGCAATTAAAATTTCCAGCTCATTGTTGGTTTGAATAATATCACCTGTACAAACATCATCCTGAACACTAAAATTTACAGGGAAAATAATCTTAGTATTTCCATTATTGCGGATAATGTGAACTTTATACTCAATTTCATTATCATTTCTTGATACAGCAATAATTTCTTCAACACCATCAATAGATAAATCAATATTATCCACATAGGGAATACTGCAAAACCATCTATTAGTCAATGTTATAGGAAAATTCCAGATTAATTCCCCATTATTTTTCCATGCATATAATTTACCATCCTCACCAATGGATATCACTTCCAGACCATTATCACCAGTAATATTCCCAATATCCACCCCACTGGCTGCAAGATTAAAATTAATCAGTAAAAATATTAAAAAAAATATAACCCTGAATTTCATAATTTTTATATTTGCCACAGAGACACAGAGGCACAGAGTTAATAAAAATTAACATTTAAAAAACCTCAAAATCTCTATAGTTATTTATTAAAGGATTATTCTTTTTATTCCATTTTTTAAAACAGATGTATTAAAATTTATTAATAATCCTAATTTTTTACCAGTTACTTTTAAATAAGATAAAAGCTGAGCTTCAAACACAGGTTCTATTCTATTTACTGCTTTTAATTCAACAATAATTTCATTCTCAATTAATAAATCTAATCGATATTCTCCTAATTTATAACCTTTATAAATAACAGGAACTTCAACCTGCTTTTTATATTTTATTCCATTTTGATTAAATTCATAACATAATGCATTTTCATAAATAGATTCTAAAAGACCTGGTCCTAAATTTTTATGTACTTCAATAGCATAACCGATAATTTTTTCTGTAATTTTATTTAAATCATTTATATATTTATTTTCCATAATCTCTGTGTCTCTGGGTCTCTGTGGCTAATATTATTAATTAATAGGTGTAACCTTTATATAATCAACATTAACACGGCAATCTTTAACTTTAAGACCTACCCCTCCATAAGGAAACACTGGATACACAAAATAATTCTTCAATTCCATATCCCCATCACCATTTTCAATAAAGCTTTTAACATAAGTATTGCCACTGGCTTTATGATATTTAACAACAAGTTTAATTCTTTTATATTCACTTAAATCAACTGTTTCAGTAATGAGATTAATTATATTCTGGCTATTATAAATATGAGCAAGCTGATTATTCTTAATATTAAACTCATAAAATTTATCCTGAGATTTAAGCCTGTATAAAAGTGAAATATCAGTATTAGCACCATCTGTTTTTTTTAACCGAACCTCATATTCATAACTAGACCATGTGGGTGAAATCTGAGGAATGTATATCATAGAAGTATCGCTTTCCTGATTATTCTGCAAATGCCTGGAAGGTTCATTAACAGACCATTCTTTTATTTGAAAAAATGTACCCTGATTTAAAACTTCTTTTCTTTTAAAAGCCTCATAAAAAGGAGTTAATGTTGTTAATTGTTTAGCATTAATTTGTTTATGAGTAAAATTATCTGAAGTATCTGGTTTAATATGAAAACACAGATAAGGGCTGTCTAATTTTCGGATATAATCTTTATTTGTTTGGGATATAGAAGAATATAAAGATAAATTTTCAGTTTTAAATTCAGCTTTTTTTCTGCTTAAATATATCTGGTAATTATTAGCACCAGGTGGTGATGTCCATAAAATTTTTAACTTATTATTGTCCCATTGATAACTGATATCTTCTTCACCAACAGAATCAGGGTCAAAAATAATCTTTTTATTAACATAAGCACTTTCATTACCTACTTCATCAATAGTATATAAATCTACATTGTATGGAATTCCGATATTATTAAATCCCTTTAATTTGCAAACAAAATGATAATCATCATAAACAGGTATAACTGAACCAACAATAATACCATTATCACAGCTAATTTTAATATGAGAATCATCAATAGGAGTCTTTTTTCCAATACTGCCGGAAATCCATTGTGAAGATGAAGTTGTAGGTGAATATACTTCTAATGTAGGGTCCTGATAACTATAAACAACTTTTGCAGAAACAGGTTCACTGTGATTATCCCCTAAATCAACTGTTCTGATATAAAAATTATTAGTCCTTTTTTTTAAGCTGAATAAATAACTCCAGTTTAAATCTTCATTAATTTCAATAATATTCTGGTATGGATTGTTAATATTAGTAGTATATTCTATACCTGAATTTTTTCCTTTAAGCCCCTGCAGGGTGATATAACACTGATCAGTTGCAAAAATATCTTGCTCAATAGAAGGTTTGATAATTTTATAATAAAGAATATATTTTGTCACATAACTAAAGTCTTCTCCACAGCTTTTATTTTTACTGTAATCTTCTGAATAAACCTCAATTATATTTCTCCCTTGTTTTAAATACACTTTATCACTATATTCCCATTCTAAAATAGTATCAACAGGAGATATTTCTTTAAATTCTTCAGTTTCATTTAACCGAAACCATACAGAACAATAAGGAGTTTTAACTCCTTTTACTAAAAATGGACAGTCCGCAGTAAAATCTGAAAAATCCTCAGGAATATTAATAATTTCAGGAGGAGCAGGCGGAACAGGGTCATAATAATGGATAGAGGAAAGGTTAAAAGCTTCTGGTTTAATAGCAGTTAATGCATCCCCCGGTCCAATAATTAATCTTCCATTTATTGGATCAATACCCAGCTCATTATTTCCTACTGCCGGAGAAGGGGAATTCCAGTTTAACAAATCAATATATTTTATAGTCATATTAAATTTGCTTACAATATCCTCATTTATAAATTTTACTTTTAACCAGTTATTATTATAAGCTTCAATTATATCTGCTTCCATTTCTGCCGGATTAAGACCCAGTGGAGTCTTTGCCAGATCATTTTTAACAAGCCTGTGTCCAATTTGTTCATTAATAATATTTTCATCCCTGACACCAAATGTAAACCATCCCTTTGAAGCATCTATAATTCGAATATCTTTACTTAAATAAGCAAAGTAATTTATAGGGATACTTTCAACAATTTCACTTTGATTTCCAACCTGATCTTTAGCATAGATGTGCATAACATTATTTCCTTCACTAAAATAAATTTGATATGACCATACATCTTTATCATCTGCTGAAACAACTTCTTCCCATTCGCCATTATTTAATGATAACCAGATAGCACTATAAGGTTCTTTGGTTCCGTGTAAATCATAAGGAGTATCATTTATAAATTCATCTGGTAAATCTTTATATTTTGGATTAGATGGAGGAATTATATCATAATAATAATTAACAGTTAAATGAGTTGTATTAAAAGCCTGTGTAGAAATAACCCTGAACCTGCCAAGCTCTGGATCAATATACAATACTTCATCATCTCCAGGCTCACCCGCTGTCCAGTAAATACTATCATTACTCAAATTTACTGCTTTTAAAACAATGCCATTCCAATGATTAGTTATATCTTCTACAACATAATCAAAGCTGGAAGTAATTAGTTTATTATAATAATTAACCTTAATATAATTTCCAAAAGCAGCCTCAACTTCTCCCTGGTCAGTATGAATAGGCTTATTATCTGCATGATGGGATGGATTATGTTCTGTTAATTTAAATCCCTTATTCTCTCCATTATCCCCGAATGTAAAGTTTGTAGCATTTATCTCCCTATAAAAAGTACCACTTTGTGCTGAAAAAACAAATTTATTAAATATTACTATTAAAAATAATAAAAACAGAAAGGTTAAATATTTTTTCATTTTAAAACCCCAAAAAATTTAATTTTTATATAATTATTATTATTTTTATTAAGGTTGTTTAAAGAGCCACAGAGACACAGAGTCACAGAGAAAACGAAAAAATTACTTTTAATATTTTCTCTGTGACTCTGTGTCT
>CBDVEP010000041.1:0-21094 GCA_965373035.1 uncultured bacterium | reverse complement strand
TAGAAATTTTTTTATAGGATACCTATTTTTTAATTCTACTGTCTGAATTACAGAATTTTAAAGAAAAATCTTGAATATAGAATTAGTATTATTAATATAACATTATGGATATAAAAACTATATTTACTTCTATTATTTCTTCAGTAATAATCACAGGAATAATTATCTTTTTTATTAAAAAGTTTTTTTCATCAAAAATCAACAATGATTTAAAAAATAAATTAGAAAATTATAAATTTAAATTAAATATTTTATAAGGAATAATAGATGTATATTTCACGAATTTATATTCGAAACTTCAGAAACTTTAAGGAATTTGATTTATTTATTCCTAATGGGGATCCATTAACAGTAATAGGGAGTAATAATACAGGAAAATCTAACCTTATTAAAGCAATTCGACTAGTTATAGATAACAAATTACCTGTTTGGGAAAGACAATTTGCAAAAGAGGATTTTTCATGGGAATTGGGGGGATCTCCTTGGGAAAAAGGAGAAGAAATTGTAATTACAATAACAATTTCTTTTATTAAAAAAGGCGAAGAAACTAATGAATTTTTACATTCTCTAACCCCCACTTTCAATCAAGATGGTAAAAATACACTTAATGCAAATATCTCATATGTTTTTGCTCCATCAGTTAAGAACAAAAAAAAGTATAATATTCATGAAGATTATATTAGCTTTCTTGTTGGAGGTAAATATCATCCTTCAGGAGCTGAAAGAGATAATACAGGTAAATTAAAAAGCTATAATATTGATCTCTGTAAGATTTACGGCATTAAAAATATTAATGAATTTTATAGATATTTTTACCTAGATCCAGAAGATATTGAAAAATTGATGAACTATGATCAAGAAAATGATGGTATAGAAATTAGAAAATATAACCAAAAATATACGAGTATAATAAAAAAACACATTAATCTCCTTTATTTAGATGCATTAAGGGATGTAAAAAAAGATTTTTTTGAAGGATACTATTCAGTAATTTCACAATTGATAAGAGATTCAATTGCATTAGAAAATACATCAGCAACAGAGTATTTTAATGAAATGTCTGAAGCACTTGATAAAATCAGAAGATCAAGTACAGACTTGCCTAAAAGTAAACCGCTTCTGGATGGAATAGAAGAGAAACTAGGAAGTGATTCGATAAATCTTCTCTCTGATAAAGCAGATTTACTTATTGGAACGCCAAATATAAATATTAAAAATATAGGAAGATATTTTAATTTTTTGTCTAACTTAATTGAAGAATCACAAGATAAGGTTCAACTTATAGAGCTTGGACTAGGTTATCAAAATTTAATTTACATTACAGCGATATTTGCATTATTTGAGTTAAAAAAGAAAATAAATTCACCTGAAATTAATGAAGATGATGAGCCAAATATTTTTTACAATTTATTACTTACAGAAGAACCAGAAGCACATTTGGATGTTCAAAATCAAAAATATCTTCATACTCAAATTGAAAATAAAACACAACAACTAATAAAAATTGATGAATCAGTAGAGCAGAAGATAAATACATTTACTCAAGTCATACAAACATCACATTCAACTCATCTGACTTCTAAAGCCAATCTGGAAAATATAATCGTATTAGAAAAAAATAATGGAAATACTATTGGTGTAAATATAGATAGATCATTATATTTAGAAAATACTAATTATTTCCACGACCGACGTATAGTTCGTCAATACTTAGATGCAACACGTTCTGCTTTATTATTTGCAAGGAAAGTTATTTTAGTGGAAGGAATTTCAGAAAAATTTGTTTTACCAGCAATTATAGATCTTTACTTAAAAAGAAAACATCCGGATAATAAGTATACAATAGATAATATCGGTATAGAGGTTGTTGAAATTGGATTTAAAGGATTTAAATCATTTTATGCTATGTATAGTAATAAAAGTTTAGAGAAACTAAGTAATAAATGTTTAGGATTTATTGATGGTGATACACATTTAGATGAACCAGAAGATATTTATAGTATATCTGCAATATATAAATTAAAAAACAATTCAAATAAAATAAAAGAAGAAAACATTAAAGAACAAAAGAATGTATATACTTTTGAAATTGATACTTTTTTACTTCCAGACCCAGACAATCCTAAGCTTACTAATATTGAATGGCTATTAACTATCCTACAGCGATTTTCAGAAGAGGATTTTTACTATCAAAAAGAAAACCTCAATGAAAAATTAAAATTAATTTCCGAATTTTCGAATAAAATCAGATCTAAAAAGATTTCAAAGGAAGAAAATCAAAAGTTTTTTGATGATATTCTATATAAAGAAGTTGTCAAACCAAGTATTGCTTTATGTTTAGCGTCATTAATTAAAGCTAAACATTTTGAAATTAAAAAAGAAATTGAAAGCTGGGCAAATGAAACAACTTTAGAAAATTTACCTAAATTTATAGTTCCTAAATTTATTGAAGATGGATTATCATGGCTTCTCTCATAAACTATTTAAAATTACGAAAAAAATATAAAAAATTATTAGAGATTAATGAAAACCTTACAAATAAGCAGATTGATTTACTATTAAGAAATAATAAAGACACAATTATTCGAGCAATTCCCGGTAGTGGGAAAACGACTATTCTTATTCTAAAAATCAAACAATTGTTAATTGAACATCCAGAAATTCAAAAAATTCAATGCATTTCCTATACAAATGTTACTGTTGATGCAATTCGTAAAAAATGTATAGAACTACTTCCCATTAAACTCATTAATAAAGTTGAATTCTCCACTTTTCATAGTTTTTGCTTCAATAATATATTAAAACCTTTTAATTATCTTTTTTATTCGAAAGGAATGAGGATATATAACAATATTTTCAATTGGGAGGAGCATGGAGAGAACCTTATACATTATTTGAATACTATTAACATTATAAAAAGAGATTCCAGTTTTTTATCAAATTTAAAAATAAATAAAAGAATCGATTATAATATTTATATGCAATCAGATTATAAGATAGATTTAAAAAAAATGCAAACTAATGGAGAGAATCCATACATATGTTATTATTGGAAATTTTTAAAATTAAATTATTTAATTGATTTTAACTTAATAAATTATTTTTCTTTGAGATTAATTAGAGAGAATGAGCTTATCAGGACAGCAATAAATCATTCATATGATTATATTTTTATAGATGAATTTCAAGATGTATCGGAAATACAAAGTAAAATTATTGAAGAGATTGTGCTTAACAGAAAAAAATATTATGTAAAATGGATTTTGATTGGTGATCCAAATCAATCTATATATAGATTTGCAGGAGCTAATATAAAAAGTATGTTTCAGATTAATACTTTTTTTCAAAATCAAAATAAGGAAAATTGTGAAATAATATTATCTGATTCATTTAGATGTAGTGATAAAGTTTTTAACTTTAGCAGGGATGTCTATAACAGTAACTTAAAATGTTATATTGGAAATATTAATCAGACTAGTCAAAAAGAATTATATTCATTTTTAGAATATCTATTTGTTGATAATCAAGCAAAAGGACATCAGAATAAAAGTGTTATAAAGGAAATTTCAAAACAAATTAATCTTAATCAAGGGATTTGTTTTATAGGTTCAGATAAATATGAATCGTTAGATACATATAAAAATTATAAAGAAAATCTAATAGAATTATTTAAAGACTCTCAATATATAAATTTTGAAAATTTCCTTTATAATTTTAAAGCAAAATATGGATATCGATTTATCAAATTATTCACTCTTTATTTAATAGTAAAATATGATTTCTATAATAATCTTCATGAATACCAGAGATCATTATCAAATTTTATATATCACTTTGAAAAAATTCAAAAAGAAGAATTCTCAGATAAATCTAGTAATTTAATAGATTTCAGCAAAATCCTTAATTTAGAAGCACCTTTAACAGACTCTACAAATATTTTTGATGAATTTAATTATTTTCATCAGAACCTTTGTGAAATGTTTTTTTTACCAATAACAGAACTTAAATCCTTAGAGAAGTTTAATACAGTGGTGAATTTCAAAGATTTTATAATTTTTCTTAAATCTCAAAGAGTAAAAAGTAACTTTATTGAAATAAAGCATTTACATGCAATAAAGGGTTTAGAATATAATGAAGTAGTTTTAAAAACAGATAAAATACCATACAAGAGCCAATGTGAAAGTGTAAAATTGTTATTAAAGAATACAACAAAAAATAATATTACTTTACAGGAGGATGCTGTACTTAGCTGTGTTGAAGAATTAAATAAATTATATGTGATGATGACACGTTCAAAATCAAATCTATATATTATTGATGATAAATCCATTTTTATACCTCAAAATCTGATTAATAAATATAACTAAAATAATGAATGCAAATAAATATTTTTATCTTAAAAGATGGAATTTTTTGATTTACATCAGAATTAAATATATTAAAATTTAATATTAGATATAAGAGGATGTTGCTGGTTTGATTCATTGGTATTATTTAATTAAATATTGGTTTTTCCCAAAAACTTATTCTGATAGGACTTTTATTGTAAGAAATGATGCTATAAAAATTATTCCAAGAAAGAGTAATAAAATATCAAGGGCGGATGGAAAAACACAGTTCATGTGGTTCATAGCAGGGCTTATAGAATTATTACCTGTTATTATATCATTGTTAATAACAAAAAATATTAATAATCAATTTATGTATTGGTTAATAATCCTGATAGGAATAATCATATCAATTGCCTTAAGCATTATATTGTCAAAAAGAATACCACCAGCTCTATTGAGGCAAAAAAATAAAAAAATTATAATTTTAATGATTTATTAAAAAAATGTAAAAGTATAAAAGTCAAGGAAAACAATTATGAATAAAACAGAATTAGAATCAATAGCAAAACAATTATCTGCCCCAAATTTTAAAATTTGCCCATTTTGTTTTAAAAATCTCAATCAAGAAGCCAGAGTTGAGGATATTAAAACAAAACTTTCATATTATATGGAATGTCCAGTTTGTGGTATCATTAAAATATCATCAAATTTAAAAAATAATATTAGAACTGCATTTGACTATAAATCACAAGGTGGTTTAGAAGATGATATTTTATCTGGAAGTGATATAGAATTATATCGCTTAATATTTAATAACTTGTATATTGTTGCTTCATATTTATATGAACGGAAAAACAAAGAACAATTATTTGATATCGATAAAGAAAAGTTTGTTGAAATTGCTCATAATTCTGATTTACCTAAAATGTTGTTAGAAAAAAGAGATAAGCTACTAATCAGTATTTATAAAAAAACCGAATTCTTTGGGGATACAATAAAAATTAAAAAAAATGAATGGTATTTATGTTATGCAAAAAATAAAAAAGAATTTATTAATATTTTGAATCAATGTCAAAATGATAAACTTTTAGTAAGTAATGAAACACCGAAAATTCAAGTATCTGTTATACCAGATGATAAATATTCATCATTACCTAGAAAAGATGACTCATATATTGAACTATGGCTTACTCAAGAAGGTTTTACGAAAGTAGAAAAAATATTGAATGAAATAAAAAATAAAGTCAGCAATAATGCCTTTATTGTTATGAAGTTAGATGGACCCAAAGGAAAGTACCAAAAATTTTATGAATGCAATGTAAAACCAGCTATGCAAAAAGCAGGGTATAATGCTCTGCCAATAATTGATAAATCTACAAATGAATTAATTATTACAGAGATTATGACAGAAATCAAAAAGTCTGCTTTTGTTGTTGTTATTATGGCAGAGCATTATCCAATATTAAATAGAGAAAAAGTTTTAAAAAAAGAATCGCATGACAGTAATTACAATATATATTGGGAAGCAGGTTTTGCAAAAGGATGCGGAAAAGAAGTTTTCCTTTTATATCCAGCTTCTATTAATAAAGTACGCATTCCTTTTGACCTTCATAGTTTTAGGCATTATAGATATGATGAAACACAAATATTTAAGAAACAGGATGATTTAATTAATCTGTTGTCCTCTAATATAATTGAAATTGTAGGGAAAGGATTATTGTAAAATAATTACAAAAAGGTTTCTTAAGGTTTCGGTTCTTGACATTAAATAAAATCAAATTTTATTAGAACCGTCCCTCTAAAATCCTATAATATAATAAGTTTAACCTTTACATATGATATTTAATTTATATTCGTTTAAATCCATTTGAGCTTGCTTTATTTTGATATGAAAATATTTTTTATTTTCTAATATGATTTTCTGAATCTTTTCTTTATCATTTTTTATTATTTTACACCCTGAAATAATAGATACTATACAATCAGTAGGTAATTTATAAAGATAAATATCTTCATTATCTTCTTTAATTATTTTATATGAATTATTTAAAGGAATAATCATACGCAATTCATTTTCATATTCCCACTCTTTACTTTTTATTAAAAAAAATTTTTTTATTATATATTCTAAGAATTGATTTAAATTATCCGGATTGTAATCTAATAAATAAATTTTTGGTCGCTCTTCTTTATAATTAATTTTTTGAACTTGACGAATTAAATCATTTTTATCAATTTTTTGATTAAAAAAAGGATGGGTTTCATCTAATTCTAATACAAATCCTTTATGTGAATCTGTATAATGTCCCCACATTAATAAATTATTTGGTATAGAAGAAAGACACAGAATTCCAAAAGTAGTTTCTAACTTTTTTTTAATTGCAGGAAAAAAATGATTTTTTGCTAAATTCAATAATAAATTTAAAATATCTTGATCAGTTCCAGGTAAATTCAAACCAATTGAAATAAGCTGTTTTAAATTATTTTCATTTAGACCATTTGACTCCATAATATATTTAATTTCGTCATCAATATATTCTTCAGGATTAGTAAAAATATTATTCAACAATAAGGATACAAATTTATTTTGTTCACTAATTGGAACCAAAGATTCAATAGTCGGAAAAACCTCAAAGGGATCATTAAAGTATATAGGTTGAGTAAACCTAATTAAACTTTCTGTTAAAACTTTATCTATTAAATTTGGATTAAAATATTTATAAAACATTAACTCTCTGATAAAAATAATATAATATTAAAATTAACTTATAAACTTTTTTTTCACTTCTTCAGCTCTTTCCATCATATTTTCTTTTTATCCTGTTTCTATAGATCGAAAAATAAGATTATTGCATTTTTTACATTAACCAAAACTTTTCCTTTTGATTAAAGTTTGAATTACTTAAAATCATAAATATTATACTAACACAATTAAGCAATCTTTATTTAAATTTTTTATACTCTTGATTAGACATTTCAAATAATGGATCAATAATTTTTACTTCATCATAAGTTAAATCATATAATTTATAAACCATCTGGTCAATCTGGTGTTCATATTCTTTAACTTTTACCTTCTTATTAGGTTTATATAAAAACAGCCATCTCATTTTTATAAATCTAACTCCAAATATTGGTTAATTTTATCTTTTAACTCATTCCAACTTGTTGAACCATCTTTGGGATAATGAGCCAAACCCCCAGTATTGCAATAATTGTAAATTTGTAAAATTACACCTTTGTTTTTAATCAATTTGTTAAATTTAGATTCTCCCTTACCGGCTACTTTTTCAATCATATTTGAAAAATTATCTTGAGAATAACCAAAATAATCTTCTTTTATCTTTGTTTCTAAGCAGAAACGTAATTTTTGACCAAAAATTACAACATTCTCATTGTAACCGTTATACCTTTCAATATCCTTAAATTGATTTTCAAAACAATCATAGATAGTTTCTCTGTTCTTAGAAGCATAATGAATAGAAGAGGCCCCTTTGGTTTTAAAAATATAATAAAAATTCCGATTATCAATTTGTTTTAAACAAAATTCTCTAAAAAGCGGATCGCAGGTAAAAACAAATAATTGTTCAAAATCATTTGTTTCCATGTGTATGACTTCTGCAGTTGATTTTCTTTTTCCTGCATCAAAACTGGTAATAGGATCATCAAAAACAATAACTTTATTTTTATCATTTTCTTTTCTTAATTGTGCAAAAAAAAATGATAAAGCTATAACCTGTTTTTCTCCTTCACTTAAGCTTTTTGTACAATCTTCTCCATTATATTTAATAAAAAACCCACATTGTGCCGACTCCTGTGAACGCCTATCATATCTTGTCTCGCCTTCTATTTGAAAAATATCCATCGAAGGGCATATTTCTTTAATAAAGCTTTGAATTAAATCAAAATACTCTGTAACAAATTTATTAAATTCTTCTATTATTTTATTTTTAAGTGATTGAAATATACGTTCAAGTGATTTTATAACTTCTGCGTTATTCTTACTTTTTTCTAAAGCTTTAAAATATTCTTCCAAATATTCTTTATTTTCAATGAAAAATATTTCTTCATTTAATTTAGATATTTTTTTTTCCATGTCTTCTTTTTTGCCATTAAGTTTTCCCTCGGTTGCATCTTTTCTAATCTGCTTAATTTTTTCATTTATCTTTTTAATTGAAGTATTATATTTTGTTATTAATTCATTTGCCGTATTAATTATTTTCTTTATTTGTTCTATCTCTAAACCTTCTGTTTTATCCAAAATTTTCTTTTCTTTCTCTAAAACTAATCTTAATTCATTTTTAATTATAATTTTATCATTATCAGGAATAACTAAATCAGGCAATTCATCTTCAATTACAATAAATGGTTTTGCTTGGTATAATTTGCTTTTATTTTGATATGGGACTTGAATATCTCTAATTTCTTCTAAAATAGTTTTATACTTGTTTAATAATACACGAACATTTTTTTCTTCCTCTGCAAATGTTTTATTAAAAATTTCTTGATAATCTTTGATGATCTGAATATAATCACCATTCTTAATTTTTTGTTCGCAAAAAGGGCAACTATTCATTGAATCATTAAGTAAAGAAAGTCCTGCTTTAACAAAATCTTTTTTATGAGCTATTTTATGCAAAGTTTTCCGCAATCCTCTTAATATAGTAAAAGAAAATATCTCATCGGGTTTGATTTCAATTTCCTTACTCTCTTTCTGGATAATAATTTGAATTTTTAATGAAAAAGCAATTCTAATTTCTGAGAGTAATAATAATTGATTAATTTTTTCTTTATCGTTTATGGCATTTTTAATTTTATTATATTCTATTTTCTTTTTATTTAATTCTTCTTTTTTATTTTGTAAATTATTTTTATCTAATCGTCGAATCATATCTTTTTCTTTATTTAACTTATCAAGACTAATATCATTACTTTTTAATAAAGGTTCAATTTTAGATTGTTCTATTTGAATAAAATTATTGTTTCTCTCTAAAGTATTGTTTTTAAGAACATTAATCCTGTCGATTTCTTCATTGTATTTAGCAAAATTTCCCAAATAGATAATATTCCTTCCTCTTTGCTGCTGTCGTTGTGGAGTATCATTATAATCTGGACCAACAGAATGAACAAATTCATTAATAAAATATTTATCGAAAATAATAAATTTATCTTTTAATTTATTAGTTGTCCATTTTGAATCCATAAAATTAATTTCAGAATTGTCACTTAATATTAATTTTAATTCTTGTTTTTCTGATGGATAATCCCTATGTTTTTTCAATTCTATATCCTGACTATTAAGTGACTTAAAAATTTTAATCAGATTAGATTTGCCATTACCATTTTCAGCAAAAAGAACATTACTTTTTTCAAAACTACCATCAAAATTTTGTGTATTACCATTTTTATCATCAAATGTATGATGATTAATTGAGTCCCATTTAAAAAATGAGAACGAAAAAATATTATTGATTTTATCGACTTTACTTATTTTCATTTTTAGAATCCTTAAAATTCAGGATATTTGCTTTAATTAAATTCTGAATAATTTCTTCATTAGTTTTTTCAAAATTTATAAATGCTATTATTTTTTTATCTTCCTCATTTAAACTATCTTTTATTAAATCAATTAATTTATTTCCTTTTTTGTATTCTTCTTGCATAATCCTGAATTACCCTCCACAATTTTTATTTCTTCTTCTGTTAAACCGTATAATTTATAAACCATCTGGTCAATTTGGTGTTCGTATTCTTTAACTTTTGCTTGTTTGGTAGTATTGTCTAAGTAATCATCTGATTCAATTATTTTATTTATTTTATTACTTAATTCACACAGGTACTTTGAAATATGACTATCTATCTCAGGTATTGGCAAACTTTCAATCATGGGGGAAGTAAAATTAACTCCCCCATCTATACCTGTAGCACTAAAAGCTTCTTTTATATAAAAACTTAATAAACTTGAATTTAAAATGGCTAATAAACATTCTATATCATATTTTTCTTTCATCTCTCTTATAATTATCGTAGATTTGCCTGCAACATAATTACCTTTTGAGTCAAAGTAACACTCAAAATATCTTATACCTGTTATAATTATTTTCTTAGAAATTGATTGTGCATATCTTTTTGATAGTTCTTTCTGAAATTTTGAAACATTTATCCATGGGTACTTATATTTCTTTTTTATATATGATGTATTTTTATATCCCCATAAGGAAGTATATTTATCAATTGTACCTGTATTAATCAATTTTAAATCTTCTTTATTACCTTTCTTATCACCATCATATAAACATTTTATCAATTTATAAGCTTCTGAAACAGTAAATGGATTTTCCACTTTACAATAATCTTTTACCTTTTTTGGATTTTTTGAAAGTTTAATTAGTAATTGCAGATATTTAGAAAGCACCATCCCCCAGTTTCCTAGACTTAAAATTAATCGAGGAACATCTCCTTTATTTTTTATAAAATATTCCTGAGTGAATGAATAGATTTTTATGCTTGATTCTGTATCTACTTTTTTAATAAAGCTTATTTCAGGTGTATTCCCTGCTTCAAAGACTTGAATTTCATCGCAATTACATAATTGTATAATATGGTTTAGAAAATATTCTCTTAATTGTTTTCCATATCCTATTGATAACCATTTATTTGGAGTTATAAACGTAAGAATACCTTGATTTCTACAGATAATATAAGACAATTCAAAAAATGGAATATATAAATCCCAATTACCCTTTGTTGTTTCATATATCACTGTTAATTCGTCTCTTAATTTTGGTACATTTTTCACCATATTTTCTGAATCAACATACGGTGGATTTGCAATAACTATATCAAATCCATCAGTTACTCCAAACATCCATTCAGGATCAAACCATGGAGCAAATTTGTTAGAATTATATAGGTCCCAATTGGCTATTTTTTCTATATTCTGAGCAGGAAAACCACTTTGTTTAAGTAATACTGTAAGCCGTTGTCTTATTTCTTTATCTTTTTTTCTTAATTTTTCTTTTTCTTTAATATAACTTGCATTGAAATGTAAATCCCTTACTCCTTTTAATTCTTTTTCAAGTGTTTCAATACGCGGGTCTTTAATTAATAATTGCTTTTGTGTTTCCAATCCTATGAGGGAATTTGCAGATACAAATTTTGTCTCAATGTTAGGTAATGGCTCTATACCATGATTTTCTTGTGATCTATCATTTTTTTCATCTACTAAAAGTGAAATAAAAAATCTTAGTTTAGCAATTTGTATTGCTATAGGTTGAATGTCCACACCATAGATACAATTTTGGATTAAATAAAGTTTTCGTCCATAATCAAGCTCATTTTTTTGAAAATTTGATTCTACTTTTTCAATAGAATCTCTTCTTGAAACAATATCAGTGACATTTTTTTCAATTGCGGAAATTTGTTGTTGTTTCCATTTTTCATTATGCTGGTCTAATTTAGATAATACCAAAACAAGTTTTTGTAAGACACCCATTGGGAATGCACCTGAACCTACTGCCGGGTCAATAATTTTTAAATTATTAATTGAATTTATTAAAATATCTGTTTCATTATCATTAAAAGGATTTTCATCAATCTCATAAGATAGTAAATTACTTAATTTATCTTCTATATTTTCAGTATTTGATAATATGTTTTTAAAATATTCCTTGAGTGATTGGGTTACCATGTAATCCACTATTTCTCTTGGAGTATAGTAACTGCCTGTGGATTTACGGGCAGTTGTTGCTGTTTCAGGATTATAACTTGCCAGTAAGTTTTCAAATACTCTGCCAAGTAATTCCGGGTCTAATGCTATTTCTACATCAACTGGTGTACTTTCATCTATTGTAAAATTATATAATTGCAATAAGTTTAGAAGACCTTGAACTTTATGTTTTTTTGCTTTGGTTCCATAATCTTTATTCAGGTCAACTTGCTTTTCTTCTGAAAAAAATAAGAAATTAGGCACAATGGGCTGATTTTTTTGAACATCAGAAAAACCATCAATATAAATTCTTTCTTCTTTTCTATCAAAACATTCAAAAAGACCACCATTAAGAAATGGGATTTCTTTGAAATAATTAATTATATTTTTCGGTTCATGGAAATAAGATTGATATCTATAGATACTATTATCACCAAAATCAGGATTATAACCTTTAATAAATTTTTCTTCACTTCGGAATCTTCTTTCTTTTTGAGGGGTGTTTAGAGAGGCAAAAAATAAATTTTGAAGTATTGCCAGGTAATATGACGACTCATTCGGATCAAGATTTTTTATCATTTTTAAAAGATCATTTTTATCAAAGAAGGAATCTTTAATAAGTTTCTTTTGTTTCATAAACCAGATAAAAATCAGCCGGGTAATAAGCCTGATTACTGCAATGTTCCTTCCATTTTTTTCTTTTTCCGCATCTTTTGGGAAAACAACATTTTTTAATGCCCAGAAATACCAGTTTGATAATTCACTAAAAAATTCTTTAGTAACAACTTCTATAGAAAACCTTTCTTGAAGGTCTTTTAAATTTTTAATTTTACCTTTATTAATCAAAAACTTTATTGGTGTATGTATTTTAGCATCAAGACCTAAATAAAAGGAATAACGACGAGGATTAGAATATTTTTTTATAACTTTACCTTCTTTTATTTCCGGATTTATATTAATCAATGAAAATCTATAATTATCTGGTGTTTTTGAAATAAAATTACATAAAGCTGATGAATACCCATAATTTGCAATTAATCGAAAACTATCTCTTGATAAACCTACCCGGGGGTCATTTTCTGAATCATGAATAATTTCATATACCGGTAAATCTAATTCATCAACAATTCCTATTCTATTTACTTTTTTAATAAATTGTGGTTTAAATGTTAAATCAATTTCCTCATTTAAAACCTTAAAAGAATCAGGTAAAAATTTTTGTAAAAATGGAATAAATTCATTTCTATTATAGGGTTTATTAAAGTCAATAACATTACTCATTGCAATTCCTCTGCAAGTATCAAAATCTCTTCCTTATCATTTATTTTATTTATCTTTTTAAAAATTTTTGATAGATACTTTTGTGGAACATTATTCATAAGTGTCTTAATCCCTTCTTTTGAAACTTCTACAGCACGGAGTTCACGGGCATATATTTCAGGGAATGCACCATAATTTCTAATGATTGTAATTAAATCTTCGCAATAATTCTTATATTCAAAAAATTTATTTTTTACTGCATTTAAAATTGCAATAGATTCTCTTTCTCCTTTGTCTAATGAGACCTGAGTTTTTTTATTAAATATATTCTGTTTTAAATACTGATATATTTCTTCAAATTTTTTACTTAGTTTTAATGGAGACTCATTTATATCTGTATCAAATGTTTTTATTGCTTCCTCAGCTGATGAAGTTATATTTTCATCTTTATTAAATGCAAATTTAAAAATACATTCCTCACCTTTTTTTGCACATATAATAACTCCTTCTTTATCATCATCTGTCTTTCTTCCTATTTTTGTTCTTCTGGGTAATTCTTTTGCTGCTTTAAGTATTCCATGATTATCATTTTCTCTTAAAGTATTTATAATATTATCATACTTTACATCCCAGGATTCTTCTTTTTCTGATTCTTTTAAAGCTTGTTTTATTTGATTTAAAAAATGAGAACCTATTTCTTCATCAGAAGTCAAAACCTTTGTATCTGAACCAAGTAAAGCTGATATTATTGCTATTTTCAATGTGGATATAGCTTTTGTGCCAGTTTCTTTTTCACCAGTTGCTGTAGGGAAAAAATTATATATATATAACTCATCAAATTTCTTTATGTTAATTCTATTAATCCGTCCTACCCTCTGAATTACTCTAACAGGATTATAAGGGATATCATAATTAAAAACTGTACCTGCACGATTTAAATTATAACCCTCAGAAATCGCATCTGTTGCCAGTAAAATATCATAATCATTCTGCCTTGCATGTTCTGTAACACTTGCATCAAAATTTCTCTTTATAATTTGTTTATTTTGTTTGCTTGCATCTTTTGAAGAATATTTAAAAACTCTTAATTCATTATCATTGTTTAAATTTTCATATAAATATTCTAAAGTATCAGTAAATTCAGTAAATACAACTATCTTTCTATCTTCTTTATCATTCTTAATTTGTTGTTTAATGATTTTTTTAAAAGATTCCAGTTTTGGATCATTTTTTATTCCATCTGCAAACCATTCTTTATGTATATTTTTTAATAATTCAATGTCTCTAATTAAGTCTTTCTGAAATTCAACTTTAATTTCATTCTTTGGAATTATTTGCAGACCCTTTTCTTTATACTTTGCAAGCTGATCTTCAAATAATTCTTCCTGTAATTCATCACTTAAAGCACCATCTATACTTCTCATTAAATCTTCAGGATCAGGTAAATTGCCTTTTTTGTATATAGGTATTTTATCGAGTTTATCATACCAATATAACATATTCTCAGATGATCTAATTAATGCTTCTAAGGATAATTTAAAAGCATTTACAGAGCTTTCAAACCTTCGAACCAGCAATCTCCTCATAAAAATTGCTATGTTTATTTGTGAACGAATAAACATATTAATATCACCAAATTCTTCAGTAATCTTTTTTCTATATTTCTCAATATTTTTCAGATAAGATACAGGTTTATATCTCGTTCCAAGAAATCCTTTTTTATTTTCAAAATCATTAGCTGGTGAAATGGTTTCTAATGTCTTTAAATATAAATCACTTAATTTTCCTAAATCATAATCTAACTCTTCCGGATCTTTTACTTCAGGGAAAAAAATTCCTTTTCTATCAAGATCCTGTTTGAATCTTTTTATTCCTTCTAAATCTATTCTTGATCTTCGTATTAAAACAGGGGATAATATATTTCTTATTTTATCGCCAAATTTTTTAATTTTAGCCTGAATATCAGGATCTTTAATATGTTTTTTTTCTTTTCTGAATTTATCAATTTCTTTATGTTCTTTAATTAATTCCTTAAATCGATAAAGTAAATTATCAATTGTCTGAATTGTTGTTTTACCAGGCACTTGAAATAACTTTATCATAGAAAAAATATCAGATGGCTTATTATTAAACGGAGTAGCTGTTAACAACATTATTTTATTCCCCTGACATAATTTATGTAAAAGTCCATAATTTGTTGTATATTCATTTCTATATTTATGAGCTTCGTCAATAATTATTAATTTTTCTTTTTCATCATGGAAAAAATCATTATAAGCATCTTCAATTTTTCCACTGCTATATACTTTTGCATTAACATCGAATTCTAACCTATATTCTTCCCATTGATCTATTAAATGAGGTGGTGAAATGATAATTGTCTTTACTCTAAGATTATGTGCTACTGCAGAACCAATTATACTTTTTCCTAATCCTACAACATCAGCAATTATAACGCCATTATGTCTTTCAATGATTTTCATTGCTCGTTTAATGGCTTCTATCTGGTATTGAAGATTAATGAACTTATCATCAGTGATTGAAGCAGGAAGTTTGATTTCTTCTTTATCTTCAGGGAAATACTCATCTAATACACGGATAAATACAATATATGGTTTTGGTAACTTTTCAACCCAGACTTTTTTAATTACTTCATTATAGAAATCATCTGAGTCATTTTTATTTACTATTGGCACAGCATCATTCCATAACTGATTGAATATGTGATTGGCTTCTTCTATTGTTGAATTATCTCTAAAAATAGTATTTATTTCAAACCTGTTTTTCATTCCTGCTGCAGTTAAATTACTTGAACCTGTAATAACCGCACCAGGGAAGGCGTCCCGAAGTTCTTCCCTGCTTTCAAAAATATACATTTTAGCATGATTGGGTTCTCTGGTTTTCCTGATTTCTAAAGTGCCATTTTGTATCTTTTTAAAAAATAATATTAATGCTTCTCTTTGTTGTTCATTATCAAAATAATCTGTTTCATTGATAAGATTTTTTAATGAAGTATTATATGCTTCTCTTATTAAATTATTGGATTGATATCCTTCCTGCTCTGATATAATATGAAATTGCTTTATTTTTTTCCCCAATCCATGTTCAACTTCCATTCCAACAAGGATTCTCATATCCTTATCTTCCAGATTCTCATACATCCCTTTTATACCAGAAAAATAAAAGTAACCCACAAGGAATTTGACCTTTTCTGTATGAGGAAGGATATTATTTATAACATCATTCAGTAAAACTTCCTGATTTGTAATAAATTGATCAGGCATAAACCCCCTTAAAGATTTATAATAAAATTACTATAACATATAAAATATATTTATAAAAACAAGGAGAAAATGTAGGGTCCAAGTGAAAAGATACTAAAAACCTATTATCCTTTATTTTTTTAAATAAAACTTGACGAAATTTAATAATGTGATAAAATATATTATAAGTTATCAATTATTAAAAATATAAAAAACAGGTGATATATGTCAGCAGTAGATTTAACTTTTTTAAAACCATATTTTGGCAAATGGGTTGCACTTACTAAAGATGAAAAAAAAGTAATTGCTGATGGCAAATCTCTTAAAGAAGTCATAGAAAAAGCAAAAAAGAAAAAATATAGAGAACCAATTTTTACAAAAGTAGTAGATTTAGTAAGTTTTATTTCATAAAAATGAAATTTAAATACCGCAAAATACCTAATAACCATCCAACAAAATTATTTCAAGAATCATATATCATAGCACCACAAATACCCATAGGAATTGGTTATAAAAATAATTATATAAATTGTTATGCTCTTATTGATTCAGGAGCAGGTGCTTGTTTATTTCCTTCTGATTATGCAAAAAATATTGGTATTAAAAATATTTCTTCTGGTATAAAACATATGTTTTATGGAATTGGTAATGGTAATATTTTAGCTTATTTTCATAACATGCCATAATAAAGTGCCAGGTCTTAACTTTATCACATTATCAAAATGCAGCTTGACTTTGAATTTTCATAGAAGGTACCTTTTTTTACTTTCTTTTTAATGAAGTGATAAAGTTAAGACCTGGCACCATTATTCTGAATTTCCATACATCCTCCCTGGTTATAAATTAATAATATAATTTAATAATCAGGAAAAAAGGGAACATTTTAAAATGGAAACCACATAATTAAAAAAAATACTTGACTTTAAATTTCAATGTAATAAATTATTACATATAATGTAATAATTTATTACATTGAAATTTAGAAAAGGAGGGGGAATATGAAAAATAAAATTCATCTTGGAAAAAAGATTAAACAATTAAGAAAGAGTTTTTCACTTTCTCAAAAGGAATTCGCAAAAAAGATAAATTTGCAAAGGCCAACAATATCACAAATTGAATCAGGACATAGGGAATTATCCAGTTCTGAATTAATTAAAATAGGAAAAATTTTTGATATTTCTATTGATCAATTCTTAGAAGAAAAAAAATGTGAAATAAAAAGAAAATCTGTTAGTTTGCCAAAATTCAATAAGGATAAGTTCAAACAAATACTTTTGTATGTATTAAAAAAATGTGGAGCACAACCTAACATTGGCGAAACGGTTCTTTATAAATTACTTTATTTTATTGATTTCAATTATTATGAACTTTATGAAGAATACTTAACTGGTGAATCTTATCGCAAGATCAGTTATGGGCCAGCACCTTGTCATTTTAAAGAAGTAATTGATGAAATGATTAAACACGATGAAATACAAAATATAACAATGGATTATCATCAATATTTGCAAAAAAAATATTTACCTCAAATAGAGCCTAAATTAGATATCTTAACTGCTAAAGAGTTAGAACTAATTGATAATGTTATTAATCGTTTGTCATCACTTAATGCTTTAGCTATTACAGATTATTCTCATAAAGATATACCTTATGAAATTACAAAAGAGAAAGAAATAATTAATTATGAAACGGTTTTTTACAGAAAATCCGCCTATTCTGTAAGGAATTATCCAGAGGAATGAAATGGAATTTAAAAAACTGCCTGAATTTGAAAGGGATTTTAAAAAATTATATAAAAAATATCATTCCCTAATAGAGGATTTAAAATTATTACAAGATTATTTGGAAGTTTATCCAAAGGGGTTTCCTCCAAGAGTATATCAAATAGATAATTTGGGGATAAACATTTTAATTTTTAAAGTTAAACATTTTCGATGTAAAGCCCTGAAACAAAAAGGGGCTAAAAGTGGTATTCGCGTTATTTATTCTTACTTTGAAACTGATCAGAGAATTGAATTTATTGAAATATATTATAAAGATAAAGATGACACTGATTGTGATAAAGAACGAATAAAAAAAAATTATAAAAATTAATCAATTCCCTAGTTACAGTTTTAGATATCGATTCTTGAAACGTAAGAAGTAAGGAGCCAGTACCTATTTATATAATTCTAAAAAAAATCAAATCTGATATCTTATGACCTGGCACTTCAACTTCACATTTTAAAGGAAGTCATAGACAATATAAACATCCTGATAAAAAAGGGAGGGTAACTATAGCAGGCGGTACTAATGATGATATTGCACCTGGTACTTTAAATAGTATTTTAAAACAGGCATCGCTTAAAAGGAGTAATTTATTGTGAAAAAATTTTTAATAGTAATAGAAAAAGCAAAAAAAAATTATTCTGCTTATTCACCTGATTTACCAGGTTGTATAGCTACTGGAAAAACCAAAGGGCAAGCAGAAAAAAATATGTATTCAGCTATTCAATTACATATTGAAGGAATGGAAGAAGATGGTTTACCAATACCAAATTCCACATCAACAGCAGAATATTTTGCAATTGCTAAGTAAATAAAAACTTAATTTTCTGATTTATATAAATTAATAATCCAGTTAAGGAAATAAAAAACCAGTGTCATTCCTACAATTTTTTTAAATAAAACTTGGCGAAATGTAAAAACAGTAGAGAAAAAGGGAGGTGGGAGATTATGAAATTTATTGATACAACTAATGAACATATAAAAAAAGTAGCTGAAAAATTCATAACTCAAATAAAAAATCATTCTATAAAAAAAAGAACCTTACACAATTCTTATGAAAAATATCCTATGGAAGAATCTTTTGAGAGTTTTAAATCTTTATCTTCGTCTCCTAAAACCGAAAAATTAATGACTGGAGCTTATAATGACAGAAAAAAATCGGGTAAAAAATTATGAATATCTTATTGAAGAATTCGGTGAGGATCTTTTAAAAGATAGATTTGCTTTTAGAAACTGAAAATAAATAAAAAAAATAATATCAACTACTTTTTCGGATTCTGATAATTCCCAATTCAGCGGCTTCTTTATTCATTTCAATGTAATATTTATTATTTATAACTGCTCTGTCAACTTTAAAAGAATGGGAAGAATGGGGACGGTTCTAATACTTTCTTCTTCCTATCTGTTTTTTTTCTCTTTAAAAAGTATTAGAACCGTCCCCATTCTTTTTAAAAAAAATCAAATACTACTATTTCTTTTTTTGCAGACCTGATAAGATTAGAAACAAACTGATATGCATCAAAAACCTGACCATCAAAGAATATTCCCTGTTTAGGTTTAATATCTTTATCTTCTATGGCTTTAAAAACCTGCTCAAACTTTTTATTTGTTTTCATTTCATGTTCAAGTTGTTTTCTTTCAACTTCATTTAATCGTTGAAATAACTGAACATTAGCCAAAATAAACTTACGCATAGCAACAAAGGCACGCATAATTGCAATATTTACTTGAACTGCTCTATCACTTGTTAATATTGAAGAAATTGCAGCAACCCCCTGTTCAGTGAAAACATATGGCATTGAACCACCAAGGTGCTTTTTAGAAGGTATCGCATTTTGCGATACCATATAATCTACTTCTTCTTCTGTTAATTGAAACATAAAATCAGAAGGGAAACGTTTTTTATTTCTTTTTACCTGCTCTCTTAAACGAATAGGTTTAACCTGATAAAAGTCAGCTAAATCTTTATCCAGTATTACCTGTAAATCTCGTATAGTATATATCTTTTTTTGGATAGTCTCTAATTTAACAATTTCATTTTGTGTCATTTATTCTTACCTCTTTTAGAACACATTATTAATATGCCTTGATATAACAGATTGATCTCTTTCAAAAAGTTTCATAATCTGTGATTGTGCTAACCATACAGTATCTTCTTTAAGCTTTACCTCAAATTTAATATTTCCATCCGCAGGTTTATAAATTACTATATCACTATTTAATTTTTTCTTCATAGTCTTAATCCTTTTGCAGTATATTTTTTCAATACTTCTTCCCATATTTATGAAGTATATGCTTCTGATATTATTTTAAAACATTATAACCCAGTGATATCAAATAAAGTTATTTAATAAAAAAGGTTTCTTGACATTTGACATTATTCGTCTTTACTATACGGATTGGTAAGGACATAATAAAATAATATGATATTAAAAATTAAAGTCAAATAAACAAATAAAATGTCAAATGTCAAGAACCGAAATCTTTTTGTTTTTTTACACATCAACAGCAGAATATTTTGCAATTGCTAAGTAAATAAAAACTTAATTTTCTGATTTATATAAATTAATAATCCAGTTAAGTAAAAAATGATAAACACTGAAATAGTGAAATATTTCAGGTTTTCCAAAAAATAATATAATATAAATTATGGTGCAATTTATTGTTTATGATGAAGGAATTAATTCTTTAGAATTTTATAAAAGACTAAACAGGCTGTCCGGTTTATAGGCCAGATTATAATAAAAATTTATTGATAATGTAAT
>CBDVEP010000040.1:0-21246 GCA_965373035.1 uncultured bacterium | reverse complement strand
CCCCCCCCCCCCCCAACCCCACACAACACCCCCCCCACACCCCACCCCACCCCACCACCCACACCCACCCCCCCCCCACCCGCCCCGCCCACGCCGAACTTTCCAGAAATTATTCCTCGTTTTTCTTGACAATATTTGTTATAATATTATCATACTGTAGGTAATAATTTATGTCAATAGAGATGATTTATAATGATGTCAATTCTGAGCGGATTACTTTTGGTCCCCATTTGATTCAGAGAATGTGGGAGAAAGGAATATCAATCGATCAAGTTTTAGACACAATTCTAACTGGCACGATTAACAAGAAAGAGAAAGATAAACATTTCCATGATAAATTTAATAAATTTACAATTTCTAAAAGTAATATTGTGGTCGTAGTAAAGGATTGTAATCCAGCATTTATTATTACAGCTAATAGGAGGTGATTATTATGCAATGTCCAAATGGGTGTTCATCCCCAATGGAGGAAAGGCAGGAAGAAAAGATATTCCATCGTAATAGCGAACCTATTGTTATTTCGGACTTGATTATATATGTATGCCCTGATTGTGGTCAAGAATCAATGCCTTTGTCATCAGCAAGAATTGTTGAGGATATCTTAAATGGAAAAGTCAAACCATCCGGCAAGTTTACTGCCAAGTTGTATGATGTTAGAATGGCAGGCTGATAGATGATAGTTGAGATAATATATAGAGACTATTTCTATAAGATATGTGATTGAGTTCGTTTAATAAAAAAGACAATCAAGCTTCTGTTAAATAGTTTAATCAATTTAAACAAATTTTATATTTTTTTCATTTTTTCGGTATGATTTAATTTATTTAAAAAAATTGGGAACTTTTTTTGAATTATTTTGTCTAATAAAGAGTAACAAAAATTTATGAAGGAGGTAAGTTTCAATGAAAAAGTTAATTTTAATTATGTTGTCAATTTTCGTTTTCTTTTCTTTATCTTCACTAAATGCTGCAAAAGCAAAGCCATTAATCCAGCTTGCTATATTGCTGGATACCAGTAATAGTATGGATGGATTAATTGACCAGGCAAAGGCACACTTATGGAAGATAATTAATGAAATGGCTCTTGCTAAGAAAAAAGGGAAAAGCCCTAAATTAGAAGTTGCATTATATGAATACGGCAAGGATAGTATTCCATCCAAAGAAGGGTATCTTCGTATGGTACTGCCTTTAACTACTGATTTAGATAGTATTTCTGAAGAGTTATTTCAGCTTAAGACCTATGGTGGTCAGGAGTACTGTGGAAAAGTAATTAAATCAGCTGCAAATGGATTGCAATGGAGTAAAAAAAATGATGATTTAAAAATGATTTTTATTGCTGGTAATGAACCATTTTCACAGGGTGATGTTGATTATAAAAAAGCCTGCAAGATGGCAATAAAAAGAAGTATTGTTGTAAATACTATTTTTTGTGGAAATCACAAGCAAGGAATTAATACAAAATGGAAGCATGGAGCTGACCTGACAGATGGGCAATATTCTAACATTGATCAGAATCAGGAAATCGTGTATATAAAAGCTCCTCAGGATGATGAGATCATGAAATTAGGAAAAAAATTAAATAAAACTTATATTTCATTTGGCAGTAAAGGAATTGCAAAAAAGAAACGTCAGGAAAAACAAGATGCAAATGCTGCTTCTATGTCTAAAGAAGTTATGGTTCAAAGGTCAGTAGCAAAAACTGCAGAACAATATGATAATACCAGTTGGGACCTTGTAGATTCTAAAAAATCAGGTAAATTAAATTGGAATAAGATAAAAGATAAAGAATTACCTGAAGAAATGAGAAAAATGAGTAAGAAAGAGAGAGAAGCATACATTGAAAAGAAAATAAAAACCAGAGAAAAAATCCAGAAGAAAATTAAAAAGTTAAATATAGAAACAAAGAAATATATTGTTAAAGTAAAAAAAGAGCAGAGCAAGGATGATACATTTGATACAGCTATTATTAAAGCCATCCGTAAACAGGCACAAAAGAAGAATTTCAGTTTTAAGTAAAGGTTCGAGTTATGAAACTCGAACCAACAACCTAAAGGTTATAGTAGTAGGGGAGGGTTTAAAACCCTCCCCTACAAACTCAAATTAGCAATTTTAAAAATCATTTATTAAGAGGTGTATTATGACAAGGTTAAAAACAATAACTATAATACTGGTTTTTGTTATGTTTTATGCAATGAATGTTTTTGCTGATGGCTTTATGATTGTCCGGCCTAAACCCATGCCTATTCCATATCCTAAACCTGTTACTCCATTTCCCATGCAGGTTAAATATCATCATGTGGATGTTAAAATTCATGACCTTACAGCCAAAACTGTAATTGATCAGGTTTTTTATAATCCCTCAGCACAAAGAATTGAGGGAGAATATTTTTTTCCTGTGCCTAAAGGTGCAGTTATAAAAAAGTTCAGTATGTATATTAATGGAAAAGAAGTTCCAGCAGAGCTGCTTGAAGCTAAAAAAGCGCGGAAAATTTATGAGGATATTGTCAGGCAGATGAAAGACCCTGCACTTCTTGAGTATCAGGAATTAAAATTATTTCGTGCAAGAGTTTATCCTATAGAACCTTACGGTAAAAAGAGAATTAAGATAAGTTACCAGGAAATCCTGAAAAAAGATAATGGTACTATTGAATATAATTATCCTTTAAATACGGAAAAATTTTCTTCTGCACCTTTAAAAGAAACCCTTATTAATGTTGAATTAAAATCAGGTGACAAAATTAAGAATATTTACTGTCCAACACATGAAGCAGAGATCATACGAAAAGGTGAAAAACGGGCTGTTATAAGTTATGAAGAAAATAATACAAAACCTGACAGGGATTTTAAAATATATTATAATACAGATAAATCAAAACTAGGCATGTCTGTACTGACATATAATGAACAAGGAGAAGATGGGTATTTTTTTCTCAGTGTAACTCCGGGGTATGATATTAAACAGGATGAAATAGAAGAAAAAGACATAACCTTTATTCTTGATGTTTCAGGAAGTATGGCAGGTAAGAAATTAAAACAGGCGAAAAAATCTTTGTTTTTTTGTATTAATAATTTAAATAAAGGTGACCGGTTTGAAATAATACGTTTTTCAACAGAAGCAAGGGCATTGTTTAAAAAATTGGTAAAAGTAGATGAAAGAAGTTTAAAAAGCGCACGCCAGTTTCTTGAGAATCTACAGGCTATTGGTGGGACCAATATAGAGGAAGCATTGAGTATGGCTTTGTCAGTAAGGAATAGTAAAAAACGGCATATCATTGTTTTTATTACTGATGGGAAACCAACTATAGGTGAAACAAATGAGGACAGGCTTGTTAAAATGTTGAAAAAAAAGAATCATTCTAATGTAAGGATATTTACATTTGGTATTGGAAATGAAATTAATACACATTTACTGGATAAAATTACAGAAACAACAAAAGCCTACAGAACATACATTACTCCACAAGAAGATATTGAAGTTAAGATTTCTAATTTTTACCAGAAAATACAGTCACCTGTACTGACACATTTAAAATTAAACTTTGGGAAAAATATAGAGCTTTTTAAAATGTATCCAAAAGACTTGCCTGATCTTTTTAAAGGCTCTTCATTAACAGTATTAGGCAGGTATAAAGGAAAAGGTAAGACAAAAATTGTGCTTAAAGGTAAAATAAGAGGAAAGAAAACAGAGTTTAAATATAATATTAACTTTGAAAAAAATAACAATAAAAATGATTTTATTCCTCTTCTTTGGGCATCAAGGCGGATTGGTTATCTTCTTGACCAGATCAGGCTTCATGGTGAAGATAAAGAGTTAGTAGATGAGATAACCCAATTAGCCAGGGAGCATGGAATAATTACTCCTTATACCAGTTAT
Organism: uncultured bacterium; assembly: GCA_965373035.1. Classification (GTDB taxonomy): domain Bacteria; phylum Spirochaetota; class JAHITG01; order JAHITG01; family JAHITG01; genus CBDVEP01. Next base: position 17,373 of record CBDVEP010000040.1, on the reverse strand, counting down.
CTTATTCTTGAAGATGAAAAGACCCGAATTTTACATAACATAATGGATGATAGGGATCAGACTTTAGCAGGAGCAATTCCAGAGAGCAGTCCCCTTATTGCAGAAAATAAGAAAGAATTTTTAAGTATAAAGAAAAAATCAGGGAGTAAAAGTGTACAGGCAAGTGAAGAATTTCAGGCTATGAATAAAGCTTTTAATTTTAGCCAGACCAGGCAGGGAGAATCAAGACTTACTTATAAAGATAAAAAAGGAGAAATCCAGAATGTTACACAGATGATAAGGAATGTGCAGGGAAGGGCTTTTTATCAGTCAGGAGATTACTGGGTTGATTCAAGAGTACAGAAAAAGAAATCAAAAAAGGTTGTACGCATTCAGTTTGGTGGTAAGAAGTATTTTTCTCTTTTAAAGAAACAACCCCAGTCCGGGCAATTTTTAGCTTTAGGAAGAAATGTTCGATTTGTTATGAATAATCAGGTTTATGAAGTTTATGAATAAATAGTGTGTTATAAATTTTGCAGGGGCCTAAAAAAAGCCACAGAGACACAGAGGAAAATGTAATATAAAATTACAAAATATTCACTTTATAGCTATAATTTAATATTTTTTATTAAATATTAAAATTTATAATATTTTCTCTGTGACTCTGTGTCTCTGTGGCTTCCTGGATTTTTTTTATATAAAGCTATTCCCATACGCCAGGGATTTTTTCTCCACAGAATGCACACTTTCCATTTTTTATATTAATTTTATCAGTTGAAAAATATTGCCTTTGAATCAACAACTTCCCACATTTATGACAGTGTGTATCATTTCCTTCAATAACATTTCCTAAATAGATATATTTCAACCCGTATTTTTTACCAATAGCCATAGCATTTCTTAATGTTTCTATTGGGGTAGGTTGTGCATCTTCCATCTGATAATTACTATGAAACCGGCTGATATGCCATGGAATGTTTTTATCTAAATTAGCAATAAATTGTGCAATACTGGAAAGTTCCTCATCAGAGTCATTTTTATCTGGTATGATCAGAGTTGTGATTTCCACCCATATCCCAATTTTTTTCATGTACTCAATACTGTCCAGTACAGGTTGAAGATGAGCTTTGCAAAGTGATTTATAATAATCTTCCTGAAAACTTTTTAAATCCACGTTAGCAGCATGAAGATAAGGTTTTATTTTATCCAGAGCTTCTCTGGTCATGTATCCATTTGTAACAAAAATATTGTAAAGTCCTTTTCCTGCAGCAATTTTAGCTGTATCATAAGCATATTCAAAAAATATAGTTGGTTCTGTGTAAGTATAAGAAATACTCTGGCAGTTATTTGCTTTTGCATTTTTTACAACTTCTTCCGGTAAATGTTGTGTTTTAAAAGATCCGGAATTTTCTTTTTTATTAACTTGTGAAATTTGCCAATTCTGGCAAAAACTACATTTAAAATTACATCCAATGGTTGCAATAGAATAAGACTGACTGCCCGGCAAGAAATGATAAAGAGGTTTTTTTTCAATAGGGTCAACATGGGTAGCAATAGCTTCTCCATAAACTAGGGTGTACAGAGTACCATCAATATTCTGACGAATGCCGCATATTCCAAATTTAGAAGGAGATATTTTACAATGGTGATTGCATAAGAAACAATGAACTTTATTATCCTTTATTTTTTCATAAAGCATAGCTTCCTTTTTCATGGCATAACTCCCTGATAAAAAGTAATAATTTAGGTTTTCTAAAATTGTAGTGTAGGAGTTAAGACTTTAGTCTTTTATAAAATTCTAAAGAATTAATTCCTTCATCATAAACAATAAATTGCACCATAATTTATATTATATTATTTTTTAGAAAACCTGAAATATTACATAAAAATATTATAAAATGAATATAGTAAAAATACTAATAAAGGCAAGGGAAATAAAATGGACAAGGTAAATTAATTCTAAAACAGATTCTGCTGAATGGAAACAACATATCTGAATAGTTACAAAAAAGAAGCCTGTCCCTTTTTTATTATTTAAATTTAAATTACATAGATTATTTAAAACTTTATTTATTAGACGAAATTTAATTGACTTATTATCATTAAATATTAAATTAATGGAGAAAATAATGGAGCCTGTGGATCAATTATCTTTGTCTTGGTGTTACAGAATCCCAGAATCCTTGAATCCTTTGCCTTGCATAGCAAGGCTTGTCTTGGAAAAAAATATGTCAGATAAAATTAATATTAAAAATATTCTTAATATTGATATTGTAAATAAATTATTATTATTATTTTCTGAAATAACAAACATGGGTATTAGTATTTTAGATAGTAATTTAAATAAAATAAAATATTCCAGAGCCAGATGTGAATTTTGTCATAAAATCAGTAAGACTCATTGGAAAAAATGTCATGCTTCAGATAAAAGAGGATGTGAATTTGCAGTTAAATTTAAAAGACCATATATATATAAATGTTTTGCTGGTCTGACAGAGATTACTATTCCTATTTTTTATAATAATAATGCTGTTGGATTTATTATTACAGGTCAGGTTCTTAACAATAAAAAACAAAAAATTAATAAACAGTATTTAGCTAAAATTAAAGATAAAAATGATATAAAAAATTTAATTGGTTCAATTCCTGTAGTAGAATATAAAGTTATTAAGGATATGGCTTATATCCTTTTTTTAGTTATAAATTTTATTTTAGATAAAAGAGCTTATCTTGTATTAGATGATTTTAAAAAAAGTAAGGAAAATTATAATATAAAAATTGAACAGGCTAAAAAATTCATTGAAGAGAAATATTTTGAAAATATTAAATTAGAAAATGTAGCTCAATCTGTCAGCCTGAGCAGTTGTTATTTTTCAAAATTATTTAAAAAAATTACTGGATATGATTACCAACAGTATCTTATCTTAACAAGATTAAGCAAATCAAAAGAATTATTAAAAGATCCCAATTTAAAAATTACTGAAGTTGCCTTTAATGTTGGGTTTAATGATTCTAATTATTTCAGCTATTTATTTAAAAAAACATATAAAACTACTCCCAAGCAATTTAGAGAAAAAGTATTACGAAAAGAATAGTAGTTTTATTAAGGAGAAAAAAATGAAAAAACTTTTATTTATTTATTTATTATTAATTTGTTTGATTAATTATCAGGAGATTTTATATGCAATGGCTAAACATGTGCCTTTAGAAAAGTATGAACCGGAAAATGGTTGTTATCTTGGTGCTTCCCTGGATTGGGGATTGATTGGTGAATCAAAACATTCTAAATATACAAATAATATAGATAAATTTGATGCTGCTATTAAAGATTTTAATAAACAGATGAATAAAAAGCATGCAATTTTTGGTTGTTTTATTTTTTTCCCCCATGGTGCAGAATGGGAAGAAAAAAAATATTATAATCAATATCCTACCTGGGATAAAGATCCGTGTGGATGGGCAGCCCCAAAAGATTATATCAAAGCCTGTGAAAGAAATAATGCAGCATGTGTTTTAACTATAGAGCCATGGGTTGTAAAAGATTTTTATACAGATTGGCAAAAAGGAAATCCAGCGTATGATGCAACAGTCCAGTTGGCAAAAGGATGCAGAAATGTAAAAACACCAATTTTTATTCGGTTTGCCCATGAGATGAATGGATGCTGGTATCCCTGGTCTCCCTGGATTGATAAAAATCAAAATGTTGTTTATGATAAAGGCGAAGAAACAGGGGTAACTCCTGAAAAGTATGTAATTGCTTATCAGAATTTTGTTAAACTTGTTAAAAAATATGCAGATAATGTTGCCTTTATCTGGTGTCCAAATCAAGGCTGGTTGGGACTTGAAAAAGGAGTTGACCTTTTTGAAGACTTTTATCCTGGGGATGAATATGTTGACTGGATGGGAATTGATTTTTATGAAAGAGGCTGGACAGTTGAAGAACCAGGAAGTAAGAAATTATGGGGTGGGATATTTGGTTTAGGCTTACAAAATGACATGAAAGATAAAGATAATACTAAAAAAGATGAGAGTGTTAATTTTTATAAAACTTATTGTGAAAATAAAAATAAACCTTTAATGATATGTGAAACCGGAGCTTCACTCTCTTTTCGAGGGGATTGGGAAGAACAAGAGAGAAGAGATTTTAGTCATTCCTGGAAAATAGGATATTGGAATAATGGTGAGCAGGGTTGGCTTTATAATGTTTATGGAACTTCTTATTATGAAGATAAAATAATTGAGGCAAAAATAGATAAAGATTTTCCTTTGTTAAAAGGTATTTTATGGTTCCAGCAGGGTAAAGCTGAAGATGTTGTTGTAGGAGAGGAAGTATCAACATTTATGAAGTCAAAGAAACGGTTTCATGTATTTTATAATGGCTGGTGTGATTTTAGGATAGGGTATAATAGTGTCAGTCCTGATGATTATGATAATAAAAAAAGTTTTTTCCCTGATGAGATTAAAACATATTTTAGTTTAATTAACAATCCTTATTTTTTAAGTGATGTAGTTAAATAAAAGAAAAGGGGATATGGGGATTCTTGTGATAGGGAGATAATATTTAAAATAAAATTTTTAATTATTATCTCCACATCTCCCTTATCACCCTATCCTTTTTTCTTATACTCTTTCTTTTTGGTTTTCAGGTTTACTTTGCTGTAATATTTCAAGTTTTCTAAAAAATAATATAATATAAATTATAGTGCAATTTATTGTTTATGATGAAGGAATTAATTCTTTAGAATTTTATAAAAGACTAAAGTCTTAACTCCTACACTACAATTTTAGAAAACCTAAATTATTACACTTTGCTATTTTATAACAGCAATGAAAGAAAATTCCTTGTTTCCACCGGTAACTGATACTTTCTTCCAGCGAATCCATTTGATTTTATCTTTTAAAGGTCTTTGATTTGTATATTGAGCTGATGAATAACTCTGGTCTGGCAATATGTTAGTTGAATATTCAATAGTCCATCCAACAGTTGTAGTATAATCTGTCTTATATGAAATATTATTTATTATATTGTCATAGATAATTATATTTTCACCATTTTGATTACCATAACTATTTACTTTACAGTTTATTTTATATTCAATACTGGCACCTGGAATAGGAGCTGAATTAATTAAGTTTAGGCTTATATTTGTGATTATTTTACTTAAGGTAACAGTTAAATGAGGATTTATAAATTCTTTCCATCCCATATCAATTCTATTATTACCAATTGTGGGAGCAGGGTCAGAAGGATCTCCTTTGTCTATACAAGGTGAAAAATTAGATAAAGACAGGAAATTAGTTGAGAATATATTAAAATTTATCCATAAAGGGTTGTTAGTAATAGTGCCAATACCAGGTGTAATATTGTTATAGTTACCGGATATATTTCCATAAACATCATTATAAATCAGGCTATTTCCCAAGCCGGTATTTAAATTTATACCATAACCATTTTTAGTAAAAGCAATTATATTGTTTTTTATTAGATTATTACCAGAATTATTAAAAACTATTCCATCATAAATTCCCCCATAGGCATTAGAAGTAATAGAATTATTAATAATAAAATTATTATCACTATTATTAAGAATAATTCCATTACCGCTGTTATGATAAATTGCATTTCTGTATAAAGTTGATCCGGTTGAATTATTAATTGATATACCACTTTGATTATTAAAAATAATATTAGTCAGGATAGAATTATTATTGGCATTATCAATTTTTATTCCGGATGATGTATTACTTAATATATAGTTATTCATAACATAATTATAACTGCAATTTTGCAGTACTATTCCATTTGTAGCTTCTTTAATAGTAAAACCTCTTAGTTTAATATTTTTAGAATTTAAAATTTTTATATTAAATTGTTTATTTGTTCCTGAAATAATTGTATTAGTCATTATTTTATCAGAAACCCATGATGTTGCTTCAATAATGATATTAGTTAAATTATTAATATTAACCTGTTCATTATAAACCCATGGATCAGCCTGGATGTGGTCGTCATTTCGCGCTTCTAATAAAGCATAATGAAATTTTCCATAATCTTTTGGCAGAGTTAAATTATGAACAAGTGGAAAAATAGCAATTGCTTCTGCTGAATAAGAAGAATGTTTAAAGCAGGTATCAAGAGCACATACTTTAAAATATACTGTATTATTTACTGGTATCATACTCTTATAAGAAAGTGCTGTAACAACACAAATATTTCCTAAATTAGCCTGGCTGTGAGGATAATTAATATTAGTTGAAGAATAATTATATATACCAGAACCTATGTTTGTTCCTATGGCTATTTTATATCGTAGAAGTTTAAGAGAAGTATGGTCATCACTTGCACTATTCCATGAAAATCGCCAATAACCATTAATATTAGTAGATTTTAATAAAGTCGGAGCTGAAGGGGCTAAATTTGTAGTACTTTTAGTATTATATAAAATATCAAATCGTCTGTTGCCGAAGCCATAATGCCCTGCAACAATTAAATCTAAATCCCCATCATTACAAAGATCCCCTAAAACAACAACACCTCTATAAGTTGACCAGCCAATAATGCTGTTTAAATTATTTACAGCAGGAAAATTTCCAGAACCATCATTTAAATATTTCTTAAGTGTACTCGCACCGGCTCTGCCCCCTATAATTAAATCTAAATCACCATCATTATCTACATCACCAAGTGCCTGGGCAGAAATAGATACTCCTGTTCCAAAAGCAGTCCCGGTAAATGTTCCTGTGCCATCATTAATGTATTTATCAAGCCTCCCGCTTCCTGAAACAATAAGGTCTAAATCACCATCTCCATCTATATCACCCAAAGATACTGCTCCGAATTGTACTCCTGTTCCAAATGAATATGGCCCTGAAAAATTTGTGCTGCTGTTGTCATTAATATATTTATGAAGTTTATTTATACCTCCATCATCTCCTGTTACAATGAGGTCTAAATCCCCATCATTATCAATATCACCAAGTGCTATGGAAGTATTAAAAAGCCCTTCTCCAAAAGAAGTATTAATAAAGTTGCCAATTCCATCATTAATATATTTGTCAAGACCCCCGGCAACTCTTCCTGAAGCAATTAAATCCATGTCGCCATCATTATCAATATCCCCAAGGCAAATAGAGGAATCCTGTACTCCATTCCCAAAATATGTTACATTAAAAGAGCCGGTTCCATCATTAATACATTTTCCTAATATTCCGGCATAAGTTACAATGAAATCCATGAAACCATCATGATTAATATCTCCAAAAGCTATAGAATTTCTGTCATTTCCAGCACCTACAGAAGTAGGGCCTGTAAAACTGCCATCTTTATTATTTACATATTTTTCAAGATATTTATTATTGGGAACATCCCAGCCTGTAATAATAAAGTCTAAAAAGCCATCATGATTAATATCTCCTATTTCTGAAGTAGGGGCACCATATTGTCTTCCCGGCCTTATTGGGCCATTAAAACCTTCTGATACTGATAGGGTGCCATTATTAGTAATAGCATTAGTCGGGGCAGATTTTTTATAATTATCCCAAACGCTATAAGCAGGAATATAAGCTTTAAAAGTTCTAAATGCTTTAATAGAATAAGCAAAGTCAATAGTAATTACAAACTGGTTATGTTCCAATAAATTACTATTAAAGCTTATGTTATTATTAGTCCAGAAACTGCTTCCATCCCAGTTTAATTCAGCAGCCAGTATATCAGAAGTACTCCACCAGTTATTTTTATTACTATCATACCACAATTGAATTTTAGAAATATCAGTACCAGGCATCATTGTCCCTGCATTGCCAATTTTTATTTTTTTTAATAAAGATTGTTTCAGCCCTTTTATTTTTACAACCATAGCTGTCCCTTTAATAAAATTATAATATACATTATTTCTATCAGCAGTTTTTGTTACTTTTAAATAGTCTCCTATTTTCATAGCGCCATAATTTGTAAGAGGGGTTAAAGGTGCATTAGTGCCGCCAGAACATTGAATTCCTTTTTCAGGGATAAAGGATTGAAAAGAATTAGAGATGACAGCATTAGTTGTTATATCAATAGTTATTAAAAAATCCCTTGGAAAAGCTAAATTAGTTGTAAAATTAATATTATTATTAGTCCAGAGATTTATACCATTCCATTTTAAAGAGGCAACTGATATATCATTAATATCCCATTTATAATTTTTATTTTCATCATACCATAACTGAACATTAGAAAAATCAGTACCTAAAATCATATTACTTGCATTTCCAACTTGAAATCCTGTTAAATAATGATTATGTTTTGAATCCCATATTTGAATGGACATTACAACATTATTAGTATATGAATCACATATTCCATTAATGTCAGTGTTTTTAGTTACTTCTAATTGATGAGGAATGTTTGTATTGGTTACTGTAAAAGTGTGATTGGAAATCGGTGCACAGGGTAAAGGGATATAACTATATTTATCTGTGAAATGAAATTTATAATTTATAATACCATCACCGGCATAAAATGCCTGGATTAAATTGGTATAAATGATTCCATTAGAATAGGAAGTGCCAAAATTAGAATACATTGTAAATTTTTCATCATTTTCATAAGAGCCATTATCATCTATATCAATCCATACATGGTTAGTTGATGGTTCATCATTATTCCTATCTTTATATTTTACTTCAAATCTGAAGTATTGTCCATTATATCCATTATTTGGCTCTACACCATCATTACTATACCCGGTATTACTGCTCCAGACTAATTGGGGTGCATTGTTTTGGATGATAGCCTGCACACCTAATGTACTATCTAATGAAATATAAATTGTTCCATCATTACCAATAGCAGGTGATGAATAATAAATAGTGCTTGAAAATTTATTAGTCCATTTTATAACACCATTTGTTATTGCATATAACTTTTTATCATAACATCCAATATAAACAGTATTATCAGAGCCTACAGTTGGAGAAGAATAAATCGAATTCCCCAAACGATTTGTCCATTTTAAACTTCCATCAGAATTAATAGCATATACTTTATGATCATTACATCCTACATAAATCGTACCATCAGGACCTATGGCTGGTGATGAATATGGTATAGAACTTCCTAATCTATTGGTCCATTTTATCACACCATTAGTAATTGCATATAAATTATTATGCCAGCCACCAATATAAACAGTATTATCAGGGCCTATAGCCGGTGAAGAATAATATGCCTGTCCTGCTAATTTATTTGACCATTTTATTACACCATTTGTTATTGCATATAATTTACTGTTATTACATCCTACATAAATAGTTCCATCATTTCCAATAGCTGCAGAAGACATAACATTACCCCCTAAGCGGTTAGTCCATTTTATAGCACCATTAGTAATGGCATATATTTTATCATCATCACTTCCTATGTATATAGTATTATTAGTACTTACTGAAGGAGAAGCATACGAAAATCCCCCTATAAAACATTCCCATTTTTTTAATCCATCATCAGGATTAACAGCATGTAAATAATCATCAAACACTATATATATATTACCATCAGCGCCTATAGCAGGAGAATTTCTACTCCTTACAGTATTTGGAGGGTCATATTCCCATTTTTTCTTTCCATTAGTTAAAGCATATAGTTTATATCTACTTGTTGTATAAACAGTACTATCTGATCCTAAAATAACATAACTATAACCAGAAGATTGAGGGAAACCAAAAGACCATTTAACAACAGGATTCTTCTGCACGCCTAATACATTATCATTTGTCTGTCCTGTATGCCGTGAATTTTGCCTGAACATTGGCCAGGGAGCATTAGTATCAAGCTGTGCATGTAGATTTATTGTAAGAAAAAATAAATAAAAATATAATATCTTTATATTGAATAAATTTTTCATTATATTAATTAAATTTTTTTGTATTTCTCCCTAACTTATATAATAATGATTTAAGTTAAAAACACCTTGAATATTATGTTCTTTTCTTGATTATTTTGTTTTTTTTAAGGTAAGTATATAAAAAGATGAGGTTTATATATTTTGAATTTACTATTAAATAAATAAGGCCAGGAGTGGCTAAAATTCCAAACGCATAATTTTAATATAATATGTTAATAATATTTGTCAACAAAAAATTAGCCAAATTTGGCTATTAACCATTAGCCAAATTTGGCTAATGGTTAATGTTGAAAACCTGACGCTTTTTTCTTTTTTCCCCTTTATGTGGACTAATAAAATATCAGAACCGTTGTCCCCATATTTATATGAATGTAACATGTTGAGTAGCAACACATATTAAGGTAACCAAAGAGTAATAAATGAAGCCAATGAACCAGAGAATCATATATGTGTTATTATATTTAATAATAGTATTAACTTCTAGTATATGTTACTGGATTATCAAATTGGAAAGATTCCATTAATTCCTTTAGAGTTTTTATTTTGTCATTTAACTGAAAAATTTTCTGATGATCAATATTATCAATTTTATTTTGTTTTTTCTTTTCTTCTTTAAGCTTTTCAAATATTATTTTATACTTATAATTAGTTTGCATAAAAACTCCTTTACTTTACTATTTTTTTACCAGATGTAGCTTCAATTTGTAATCTTATCGGTGTTAAATTACTGTTAGTTCCACAAACTGGACATTTAAATATATTATTATCTACTGGAAAAAGCAAGTTGCTTTTTTTAAGTGGAGTAGATTTATCTAAATTTGCTTGAATTTTAAAATGAGTCTTGCATTTTGGACATTCAAAATCTACAACAACAACATTGGTTTTAGGTTGTTCATGTAATTTTGGGGTAGGGGATGAAAGAAACCGATATATCTGAGAATCCATAGTCTCATATATTTTATAAATATTAGTTTCAAAAGTCATTTGATGAACGACAATTATTCTTACTATAATCAATAATTTTTAATTTCATTTCTTCTAAATCTTCGATTTTTATTGATCTACCATGTGTAAGCCAATGTGAATGTTTACATAATTTTTTTGCTATTTCTTTCGCTCTTTTTAATTTATCTTTTTGTGTTACTTTTTTCCCAGTAGAATTATAGATATCCCAATATTTAAATTTGTATTTTTCAAGCCACTCTGAAACTAATTTCTGCGAAAAAATTTGAGCATTCTCACAATGTTGTATTTCACCTGGTGAAATATTTTGTAAAATTGGGATATAAGCAGGATTTAGTTGCCCAGTTTCTTCGATTTCTTTTTTAATTTTTTCTAATCCTTCTAAAAATGCATCAGCTGAAAATCTTTTACCATTAGAAATAATTTGAGCATCTATAGGCCCCAGAGCAGATATTGATCCCATAAGTATTTCATCTCCAGCCATAGCAAAAATAGTGCCAGCACTTTTAGCATATCCAGGAATTATAACACCCATTTTAATATACCTGTTTCTAATTAATTCAACCAAATCCTCTACAACTTCAGCAAAACCACCAGGTGTTTCTAATATTATATCTATTTCTTCGCCTTTTAAATTGGATAATTGATCTTGAAATGGTAATAAATCAGAATAATCTATTTGATTTGGGGCATTTTTTGTTAAATCACTTGCATATACTAAAATATCTCTATTACCTCTAAGCTTAGAAATTTTTTGTAATTGTTTTTTTCTTTCTAATGTAATTTCTGAGAAGTCTGTTATTTTATTTAAATACTCACTATAGTAACCCACACTGTACTCCTTATTTATTTAATATATCACATGTCAAATTAATGTCAATCTATTTCTACGGTCTATTTTTGAGAGAACTATTTTAAAGGTAAAAAGGTGTTAGGTCATAACATTTATCTAATAAAAATAATTTGTTTTCAGGTTTATGAGGAATGTCGCATTTATTTTTATATATCCATTGATTTCCATCTCCATGAGCCATTACATGATAAAATGCGTTTGGAAATTGAATTCTTAATGATCTACCCATAGTTTGCTCCTATTTATTCTTTATTTATTATATACAAAAATAATGTTAAGATTTTTTAATTTTATTAAAAAATCTTTAAAAGATTGATTTTGTTAGATGTTAGTACCTGACACTTTTTCTTGTACCAAACACTCTTATTCCTTACCATTTAAATCATAAAAATTTACAAAAGACAAGATTATCAAGAAAATATTAAGATTGTTAAGGTTAATATTTTTGAGAAGTATTATATTTGTTGCAAGAAGAAGAGATGAGGATATGAATAATTTAAATCCATTATTAATAGGAGTCATCTTAATTATCATTCTTGTTGCTAATACAGCGGTTTATTCAGAGAATGGAGCAGGTGGACCTGGCACAAAAGATTTTTCTACTAATATTACAGCTTTCTGCTCCATAGAAAATTTTACCAGTTTAAGTAATATTCCTATTGTCCTTGGTATTACTCATAATATTACAAATACCAATATTGTTTTAATAAAAGATGATATTATTAAAGTAAGAATTACTATGAATACCAATATCGCAGCTCCTTTGTTTGGAATTGGAAATATTGCTTTAGATTTACCTACCGAATTTTCCAATCAGCTATCTAATAATTTTATCTATACAGGAAGTTATATTATTAAAGAAGGTGATTATCAACTCCATACCCCTGTAATTGGATATATTTCTTATTTAGGATATGAATCTTATGCTACTGCTTTAAAAAAAGTTAATATTGATGCAAAAAAGCTGCCAGAACTTCCTTCAATAACTTCTATCAATCATACAAGTGATCCTGATACTCAGTTCACACCGGATACTTTAATAGAAATTATTATGAATATTGGTGATTCTACTACAGTTGAAGATGCATATTTTTCTATTGCAGGCATGACTAATGTTTCTTTTATTGAGATGACTGAAATAAATAAAACTAAATATAGAGGGATATATAAAGTTAAAAGTACTGATTTTATAAAAAATGGAACCTTACGCGGTATAATTGTTGGTGATGATAGTGGTGTGACAAAGACAAATTATTATAATCAGGCAAATATCATAAATATTGGCACTATAATAGAGAAAAAAGATAATAATAAAAGAAGAATTGTTGTTCAAAGTATTGATGTAGAGGGAAAAGAATTAAATGAAAAAGATACAACTATAGTCTTTCCTAAAGGAACTTTAGCAGAAGATGTGAAAATAAGAATCAAACCTCTTTCCTTATTAAGTTTTAAATATCAGATTAATGATGCATCTGATTCTGTGATATTTAAAATACCAAAGCAGGCTCAAATCAATATGAGATACCTGATAAAAGATAATAAAATAGAAGGGCTTAATATACCTTCTAATGCTGCTAAAGGAAATATAGCATTATACTATTTTGATATTGCCGGCAAATGGCAAAAGATTAGTGAAAATGTTAATACAGAGAAACAAGTAGTATATGCCTCTGTTAATCGTCCTGGTATATATAGTATCAGAGAGAACCAGGTGATAGATGGTGTTATAGTAGCACCTAATCCATTTACACCAGGTAATAATGATGGTGTTAATGATACTGTTTTTATTTATGTGAATAATTTTAATAATAAGGAAGTAAAGGCTTTTATATTTACTTTAGAAGGATATAAAATTTGTGATATAAAAAAGGAGAAAATAACAGATAATGGAACAGTAACTTTGATTGAATGGGATGGTAAAAAAGAGAATAAGGTTGTTGATGGCGGGTTATATATATTAAAAATAAAAGTAGGTGAAACATGGTACACAGCCACAGTTGCTTTGGCAAAATAATAATTATATGGCTTATAGTTTTATTACCTGTGATAGTATCCGGAGCTTTTAATGAACTGGGTATGGGCGGCTATCCGCTTTCACTTGGGGAAGCTTTTGTTTCAATACCTGGTAATGGTAATAGTATATATTATAATCCTGCTGGTCTTGGTTATTTAAAAAATATTGAGTTTGGCGACAGTTTTCAGTTACTATATCCAGGTTTGGAAAATGATAATATTTATTATAATAGTTTATACTTTACTTATTACAGGGAAAAAATAGGAGGATTTGGCATAGCATGGAAAGGGCTGTTTTCTAATTTATATAATGAAAACACTATTTATCTTGCTTATGGCAGTAAAATAATAAATACAAAGTTTGGCGACATTTCCATGGGAATAACTCCTAAACTTTTATTAAAAAGCCATGCAGAGAATGAATATACCAGGGTAGATAATTTTTTTAATAAATATGGTTATAGTAAAAAGGCTTTTGCTTTAGATATAGGTTTACTATGTAAAGTTTCTTCTGATATCTTTATAGGAGCCTCTGCTGCAAATTTAAATTCACCTGATATTGGCTTAAGTACTAAAACTTCAATTCCCTGCTTATTTAGATTAGGCGGGTCATGGAGGAAAGCTTATCCTTTTACTATTAAGAGTAAATGGATAAGTAATCTGTTGATATCATCAGATATAGTAATTAGTAAGGATCTTTTTAAATTTTTAATAGGAAGTGATATGGAAATATACAATTTAATGAGTTTTATTCTTGGTTTTAATATAGGAAATAATGATTATAAAAAATTAACCTCCGGTTTACAATATAAAGTAAAAATTAAAAAAATTTTATTAAAAATAAATTATGCTTTTATTTTTGGATTAAATGAGGTTTCTAAAGGAACCTATGGAAATCATATTATTTCATTAAGGTTTGAAATATAATTATAAAAAAAAGGAGGTGATGGAGTAAGTTTAAAAATAATTATTTCAAATGAAATCAAATGAAATAATTAAAAAAATCACTTTAAAATTTCAAAGGAGGTACTTTATAATGAGACTTAAATTATTTTTTTTTATTGCACTGGCTTTATTGTTGACTAACAGCCTTGCTTATGGTGAGATTGGTCATGGCGGGGTTAATGATGAAATCACTAACCTGACAGCAATCTGTCCCCAGGTAAACTTTCTAATTGGTGCTTATTTAGATGTTACTATTCTGGATGCTCTTGGAGAACCTGACAAGGCTGTGATTGATTTTCCAACTGATATTGATATTTCATCAGGTGGACCGATATTTACTGCTGCTGAAAAAAGGATAGGTGTCCAGTTTAATCAAGTTCAGCCGTTAGGAACAACCTATGCTTTATTACTCTATACAGATAATAGAGCTGATGGTGCTGATTATCAGTATACAAATCCTACAGGTGAGTGTACAGGTTTAATTGGAGCAAGTGGAGTGCACAATGCCCCTATCATTTATTCTTTGTATGATACTATGAGAAAAGATTGTACAAATTTTGGTGGCGGCTACAATGAAACTCCATTATTACCAATAACCTGGGACCCAGGTAATGCTGCTGATGACAATTTTCAATGGACTAATAGCCAGGGACCAGATTATGATGGCTACTTTAAATACATGTCTGATGTTCAGAACCCTGGATATACATGGGATGGTAATGGAAAATATGAAACAATGTTAGTTTCTAATATGACTAATGATGTTGACTGGGAACAGGGGTTTCATCATGCTGATTGTACACCTGTTAAAGGAGATAAAGATTCAACAACTGCATGGTCTGATGAAGGTGATTGGATTAAATTTACTTCTCCTTTTGGTGGTTTCTGGGTAGATGATATGTATGATGCAAACTGGAACTATCAAGGACCAGGAGCAGGAGATGGAAATTCTGATTGTTTTGTTTATTTAGCAGCAGGATTTCAAGGAAAACCAATTCAGGCGTATAAGACCAGTAAAATCATTGTTGAAGTTTATCACACACCGTAAAACAAAAATAATTTTTAGGGGAGGTGTTCTGTGCCTCCCCTAATTTTAGTAAGTTGGTAAGTATTTTAGGAGTTAAGTCTTTAGACTTTTATTGGAATTAATTCTTTAGAATTTTATATTAAAGTCTTAATTCCAAAGCCAAAAAAGGAGTTAAGTCTTTAGACTTTTATTGGAATTAATTCTTTAGAATTTTATATTAAAGTTTTAAAAGACTTAACATTTAAAAAAAGAGATATTATGATGAGAAAAGGAATTGGAATTATATTATTTTTATTAATCTTATTTTTTCAGACAAGTACAGGTATATTTGGAGCCACTAATATTTTAGATGATTTCAATGATACTATTGATGATGAATGGGGACAGTATGACTATATTTGGGGAGCTGGAACTCTTTCAAGTTATTTTCACGATGAAGATGACCTTTCTCCTAAAATAGGCACTACTGGTTATGCTATGCGTCTATATGTATCTGGTAATGCACCTACTTATGATGATGGGTGTGGGATGGGTGTTTTTTTTACAAACAAAGCAAAATGGGACTTTGATGAAAATTGGAGTGGTTATACTAATTTAAGATTTTGGGTATATAATAATCAATATATAAGCTGGTGGTCCGCTGGAACATCAGATAAAATAGAAGTTCAGATAATAGATAGTGATAATACTAAAGTTCAAGGGGGCTCACAACCTCATCCAGGAGCAGAGCCGTATAGATGGCCTGGAGGTATTAGTGCATGGGCTACTTTTACTTTAAAATTTGAAGTAGGGTCAGGAATTCCAGATTATAATGATGCAAATTATAGAATAAATAACCAAAATGGTATATTTACTCTGGCTGAGGATGGTGCGGATGGTGTTATGAATTGGGAACATGTTAAGCAAGTGCAGATTCAGATTGCAACAGGAGATATAGGAGTAGTAAGTGCTGATTTCAATATTGATGAAATCCAACTCATAGGCGAAGGTGAACCACCAGGGCCAGGTGTGACTCTTGATGTAAAAATTCAGCCAAGAATTGGAGTATGGCCATCTGATCTTAACCAGATCACTTTTCCGGAAAATATTGATACAGTTAGCTCAGTATGGACACTCTCTGATTCTGTTATCACTGTTCAATATTCTTCTGTTTCTAATAATCCTAAGTTATTATTTTATACAGATAATGAAGATTCAGGTGCAGAATATCAATATACAGGAAGTGATGACTGTGGTGGACTTATAGGTGAAGATCACACTACTGTTGCGCCAGTTATCTGGTCATTATATGATAATCGTATATCAGAAACAACAAATTTTTCAGGAACATGGGGAGCGGCTTATTATTCATTAAACAAACCCTTCCTGCCTTCAAACTGGGAGCCATCCGAATGGATAAATATTTATGGTCCTTATATTGATGGTTACTGGAGTTACATTGTAGATGTAGGGAACCCAGGATATGATTGGAATACAGTAGGTCAATATTGTGCAGTTATAGCTGAGACTAATGAAACAGGAGCCTTTAGAAAACCTGGGCAACCACCCTTAAAAGGAGAAAATTTGCAAAATCCTCAAGTATTTGATCATAGTACATGGACGGAATATAAAGGACCATTTGGAGGGTTTTATATAAATGATAATTTTAAATCCGACATGACACAAGGTACTGATGGTTTAGCAGATGTTGTTATATATTTAGGAGCAGG
>CBDVEP010000039.1:0-21265 GCA_965373035.1 uncultured bacterium | reverse complement strand
TAAAAAAGATGTGGCTGACTAAAATGTCATATGTCAAGGACCGTCACCTTTTTATTCCTGCTAAAAATAAACATACTATTTTTAGAAATAGTATAAATATTAAAATTATATTTAAATTTTGAAAATAATAATCCATATTTATTTAATAAATATAAATTATTCTTTTTATCCCCAAAAGAAATAAATTCATTATTCACTAAAACAGGGTCAATTATAATCTTCCCTTTTGCTTTATAACGCCATTTTAATAAGCCATCATTATAATCTAAAGCATAAATCATCCCCTTACTTGAAGCAATAATAATTATACCATCAATACAAATAGGAGAAGTTAAAATTTCACTATCAGTTTTATATCTCCATTTTAAACTGCCGGATTTATAATTAACAGCATAAATAAACCTATCATTACTTCCAAAATAAAGCAGATTGTTTTTAATAACTGATTTGGAACTAAAAATTCTATTATGTGTTTTAAATTTCCATAAAATATTTTTATTAATAATATTAATGGCATAAAAAACACCACTTGAATTCCCAATATATAATATGTTATCTTTAACAATTAATGAAGAATAAAAACCTTTATTAAATTTTTTAGTCCATATTATACTGCCGTCTCTTAAATTCAGGCAGTATAGTATTCCGGAAGTATTACCAAAATATATCTTTTGATTATAAATGAAAGGTATAGAATAAACCAGTGTCCCAACTTTTTTCTTCCAGATTAATTCACCTGACATGAAATCTACAGCATAAAAAAACTTATCATTAGAAGTAAAATATAATATATTTTTATGATATATGGGAGTAGTACTAATTCTATTTTTTGTTTTAAATTCCCAGATGATTTTATTTTTCTTTAAATCAAACTTATACACCATACCATTTAATGCTGGTATGATTAAATAATCTTTTATTTTAACAGGTCTTAAAAAGACCTGGGAAGGCAGCTTATATTTTTGTAACAATTCCGGCATCTTTAATTTGTTAAGTTTAAAATCAAGTTTATAATCTTTTTTCATAAGTTTAACATTCAGAGGTATAAATCCTTCTTTAACTATAAATAAATCATCACCCTTTTTTAAAGAAGAAAGAAAAAATAAAGGTGTTTCTCCAATTATATTATATTCATAATAAACATGGCTATTATGTGGAATGCCTTTTATGCTTACTTCTCTTATCCCTGAAAAGTCATTAATAAAATTTCTGTCCAGGTTATTAAAACATGTTAATTTATTCTTTAGAAGTTTTGTTAATAAAATTTCATCATCTTTTTTAACAAATAAACTGTTATTTGTAATAATTAATGTTTCATTTTTTAATGTTGTTAAAATTTCGCCTTGTTTAACACCACATTCAATAAAAGCATCTTGTTTGTTTACAAAAAATTTTGTACCAACAATTTTAAACTTAACATCATCTGCACTGATAATTAATTTATCTCCTTCTGTTTTATTAACCATGCAGATAATTTTACCTTTAATTAATTTTAAAATTTCATTTCTTTTTTTCTTAAGTACTATTTCAGAATTTTGTTTTATTATAATCAATTTTTCATTTTTAATCTGCAGGACACATTCACCATTTTGCACCTTTATAATAACAGGATTTTTTATATCATATTTATATTGCTTATCAGGAAAAAATGGTTTATTATTTATAAAAACATCCCCCTGTACCCGGGTAAAATAAACTGTTTTACTTTTTGAATTTAAAATTAATAATGAAGCAATGGTTAATAATAAAATGCCACAAAGTAAGGTATATGCTAATTTCATTTTGAATTTCTTAAAGGGAAACATCCCTCTCAAAATATTCTTTAAACTCTTTATAATGCCATGAATTATCAAACCAGCTTTTTGTTTTTTTTCTTCTGCTGTTTTTATTATACTATCTACACTCTCTTTAAAAATAAATTTTGGAGTGTCTTTTAAAACAAGTTTTACTCCTGATATTTTATTTACCCTTTGTTTACAAAAAAAACATTGCTTTAAATGATTTTCTATTTTAATTCTCGCTCTTTTATCAAGCACATCATAAACATAATTAAATAAGTCACTGCTATTATATTCTTTACATTGATCCATAATTAAATATAACCTTCATTTTTAAGCTTATTACTAATTTTATCAAAAGCCTTTTTTAATTTAAATCGAATAGTCCTGTCAGGAATTTTTGTGATTTTTGATATTTCATCATAAGTCATATTATTAAAAAATTTTAATATTATAATTTCTCTTAATTTATCATCAAGCTTGTTAATTTCCTGAAAAACTGCACTCCTTATCTCATTATTAATATAATCATTTTCTAAATCAATATTAGTATCTACTAGTTCAAAAGGCAAAACAGAATCATTATTACTGTCTAAACTTATATTAAATCCTTTTTGGGATCGAATATATTTTAAGCAAAAGCTTCTTGCAATTTTATATACCCAGAATTTAAAAGCTTCTGGATTTTTTAAAGATGATAATTCTAAATATACTTTAATAAAAATCTCATTCATAATCTCTTTTGCTATATCTTCTGGGGTGCGATATAAAAATCTTCTCACATAACTATATATCATATCCTTATACCTGTTATATAATTCTCCAAAAACTTTTTTATCTACTTTTGATTGAAATATTTTTACCAGTTCAGAATCAGACAGTTCCTCTAATTTCGAATAATCCAATACATACCTCTTATTATGATGTAAACTTATTTAAATGTGGCAATGTTTTTTTATAATTTAAGCATATTTTTATATTCTTTTGCTTTATTTCTGATGTTTTGATAATAATTTTTCCCATCTCCTGCATAAAGGATACCTCGTGATACATTAAAAAGAGCCATCCCATTGTTCATAAAAGCATATTGCAGACTTTTTTTAACATCCCCTTCCTGGATACCTATTCCTGGAATAAGTAACAAATTTTTTATACCCTTATTTCTGATTTTTTTTATAAATTTAGGCTTGGTAGCTCCAAATACAAACCCGGCATTCTTAAAAGTTTGATTTACTTTTTTAATTACTTTTAGATATAATGGATTATAAAAAGGATAATTTTGAAAATCTGAACCACCTTTATTAGAGCTTAATGCCACTATAAAAACAAATTTATTTGAATACTC
The DNA here is from genome assembly GCA_965373035.1 of uncultured bacterium. GTDB lineage: Bacteria > Spirochaetota > JAHITG01 > JAHITG01 > JAHITG01 > CBDVEP01. The sequence continues at coordinate 18,142 of CBDVEP010000039.1, read as the reverse complement.
AAAAAAAGGTTCAAGTGAATCCATTCCCATATAAGGCAAAACTGTTATTGCATCAGCCTGTAAATAATCAAAAGCATATTGAGCATAATATTGAGAGCTGTTCCCAATATCACTTCGTTTGGCATCCAGAATTATAGGAATATTTTTCCCAACATACTGTATTGTTCTTTTTAAGACATTAATACCATCCGGACCATATTTTTCATAAAAAGCAGAATTAATTTTATAGCAACTGGCAAGCTCTTTAGTTTCATCTATAACTGTTTTATTAAAATCTAATATAGATTTATAAATATTTTTTGACTTAACCGGTAACTTTTCATAAACAGTATCCAGGCCAATACATAAATAAGAAGATTTCATATTAATTTGATGTTTTAATTTCTCCAAAAAACTTTTCATTTATAGGCACCTCAATTTTGATATTTAACTTATTAAAAATTTTTTACTGTTTATTGAAGTATAATATAATTTTATTGTAAGTATTGTCAAGCAATTATGGAGATTAGTGGTCAGGTCTAAACATTTGACATTAATGTCAGGTATAAAGAACTGACCCCATTCCTTATTTTATTAATTTATAATTATTTTCCACTTCCTGTAAAATATTTCTGGGTTTTCTTTTATCTACCCATATAATTGCTTCATTTATATTATCCTGTTCCCAACGATCCAATTCCCCTCGAGTTGTAATATGTTGAAGTAATAAACCTTCTATCTCGTTTGGGTTTAACGGAGTAGCCCCTTCAGGATATTTTAATTTAATCATAATTGTCCCATAAATCTTTTGGAAGCTTTATAATTATGTTATTAATTTCTTTCTGCAAAACATTTTTCATCTCAACTTCAGAAAGATTTTGGTCTTCTAATAACATTGTCTGATTTACCCTATTAATCCGTTTTAAAGCAATCTTTTTTGCCCTATTCCTAACTATTTCCTCAAGTGAAGCACGTGGAACTAAGCCATAAACAAAAACACAGTCCAAAGCATTTGCAGCTCTTTTCATCATCCTAATTGTAGCAGAGCCATTAACTTCATCATGTTCTAATAATGTAATACGTTGTTTTGTTACGCCTAATTTTTTTGCCAATTGTCTTCCACTTATACCAAGTGAATAACGTATGGCTCTGATCCAGCCTTTTAAAGGAATAGATAAATGGAGCAATTGTTTATATTTGTTTAATGTTTTATCTAACTGCTCTCTTATTAATTGTTTTTTTTCTGATTTCATAATAAATACCTTTTAATTAAATTGGTTAATTTATAAGTTGACTAATTCAATTCAAAAGTCAAGCTATAAATTGACCTTACTATACTTATCGTCAATTTATAGCTTGACTTTTAATTTTTTTTCGTTTATCACGGATTTTCATTAAGATAATTGAGGCTGTCTCATAACCCTATATTATGCGAAAACTGTAGTGTAAGCTTTGTCCCTGGATAAGGGAGGTCGATAGACACTGTAATTAAAAGCTTTATTTAATGGTTACGGGGGCTACCTCTCCCTTCACTACAGGTTATGGGACTTTATAACGTCTCTATTAACCATTTATTTTATACCTAATTTTTTTATAGTATATTATAAAAAATTTGTCAAATTTTATCTCTTTAATTTAAAAAATTAACCTTGACGAATAAAAATATTTTATTATAATTCACTTAATATTAATTATATTATGAGGAATGTCTATTGATAAATTTAAGTGAAAGAATTAAACAAGTCAAGCCTTCAGCAACACTTGAGATAACTGCTATGGCAAAAAAAATGAAGGGAGAAGGCAAGGATATAATCAGTTTCGGCGCAGGAGAACCTGATTTTGATACTCCTGACTTTATTAAAGAAGAAGCCATAAAAAGCTTAAAAAATGGTGAGACTAAATATACACCAGCATCAGGAATGGATAATTTAAAATCTGCTGTTAAAGTTAAATTTCAAAAAGACAATAATTTGGAATATTCCAATGAAAATATTGTTATATCCTGCGGTGCCAAGCATTCTATATATAATATTCTTCAGGTGCTTATTAACCCGGGGGATGAAGTAATCCTTTTTGCTCCTTATTGGGTTTCTTACATGGAGCAGATTCATCTATCAGATGGTACTCCTGTAATTGTGGATACTATAAAAACAAATTTCAAAATAAATTTTGAAGAACTCCAGCAAAAAATAAATTTAAATACAAGACTTATTATTATTAATTCTCCTCAGAACCCTTCAGGTGTTGTTTATTCTAAAGAAGATCTATCCCGACTGGCTGATATTATTCTTCCACATCAAAATATATTTATACTGTCTGATGAAATATATGAAAAATTAATTTATGACAACTTACAGCATTGCAGTATTGCCCAAATAAAACCTGAGCTTAAAGACAGGATAATCCTGGTCAATGGAATGTCCAAAACCTATGCCATGACAGGTTGGAGGATTGGTTATACAGCAGCACCGGCTGAAATTGCAAAAGCCATGGGCACATTGCAGAGTCACAGCACTTCCAATCCCACATCATTCTGTCAAACCGCTTCAATTGCTGCTTTAAACAGTGATTCAGAAGAGATAAAAAACATGATTGAACAGTTCAGAGGAAGACGGGATTTAATTTTTAATTTATTAAATGAAATAAAAAATATTAAAGTAATTAAGCCTGAAGGCTCTTTTTATATATTTCCTGAGATTACAGGTATTATTAATAAATCATATAAAGATAATAAAATATCTGATTCTACAAGTTTTGCAAAAATTTTATTAGAAAAAAAAATGGCTGCTGTAGTACCAGGAGTTGCATTCGGGTGCGATCATTTCATCAGGTTATCATTTGCTGCTTCTGATGAAAATATTAAAAACGGAATCCAGAGAATAAAAGAATTTATTGAGGAATTAAAATAAAAGAGGAATATTATGGCTAAAACAAACATAAAACCACCTGCATTTATTTTAGGTATCAAACCAAATGTTATTGAATCCTTTATAAAATTTACTGAAGAAAGTAATTTAGAAGAATTAAATATTGAAGAGCATGGTCTTAAAATTACTATTAAACGCAAACAAAAGGAAATTGAATATCCATATAATATAATTCCTGCGGTAAAAGAGGAGGCTGTGTCTAAAGATCATCTAAAATTATCTTTTAAAGAAAAAAAACGGGAAAAGGCACCTTCTCAAAAAATAGAAGCAAGTCCTGAAGCAGATGAAAAATATCATAAAATCATATCCCCTCTGGTTGGCACATTCTACAGGGCACCTGCTCCTGAATCAGAATCTTTTGTTAAAGAAGGAGATATTGTGGGTCCTGACCAGACATTATGCATAATAGAAGCTATGAAAGTAATGAATAAAATAAATTCAAATAAAAAGGGAAAAATTTATAAAATACTAATAGAAGACATGCAGCCTGTTAAACAAGGAGATGTGCTGTTTCTTCTTGAGCCTGTATAAAAACTTATGAAAGACAAGTTCAGAATTAGAGTCGGCGGAATAATATTTATAAATAAAAAAATATTACTGGTCACTCATGTTAAGAAAAATAAAGAATACTGGGTAATACCTGGAGGCAGGGCTAAATTTGGTGAATCAGCAACTGATGCATTAATTCGGGAAATTTATGAGGAACTGGGATTGAAAATTAAAATTAATCGATTTTTATTTTATAATGAATCATTACCCCCTGCATATCCCGTACACACCCTGAACCTCTTTTTTCTTGTAAAGCCTTTAACCAGCAGTATTACACTGGAGAAAAATTCGTTAATTGGCAAATATAAATTTTTTAGTAGAAATCAAATAAAAAAAATATTATTATATCCGGAGATAAACAAAATCATTTATAAACACTATAAACAATGGCTAAAAAATATTTAATAATTATAATACTCTTATTTTCATTTACTAATCACAATTTATATGCATATTTAAGTAAAACCACTATACAAAATAAAAATGTTATTGAAAAAATAGAATTCGGCACAATAAACTGGACAAGAGGTGTTATCACCGTATATGGAAAAGCACCTGTACTGGAAATCTCAAAAGACAGTTTGCTTTCAAAAAAAGATAAAAAACCACCTTTCAGCAAAGCAGAAGCACGGCAGCAGGCAAAGAAAATAGCTTATGCAAACGCCAGGCAAAATCTTTATAATGCCATCCTGAATCTGAGAATTAAAAATAATTATTATATAAAATCATATTTAATTCATTCTACTAATAATTTTAAATACTGTTTAAATAATTTTATATCAGCAAATACTTCTTTAAAATATTCTTATCATAAAGATTCTATTAGGGTTGAGCTAAAATTAAAACTATTTTCCAATAATGGTTTAATCACTGTTTTTACAAATAAATTTAATCCTGAATTAATTTCGTTTCTTACTGTTTCCAATTATAACCAGTATAAAAAAAACTTAAGCCATCTTACAAATATACTTTCACAAACATATACTTCATTAATAATTGATGCATCAGAACTGACTTTAAAACCAGCACTATTCCCTGCTCTATATAATGAAAATGGGAAAAAAATATTCAGTTCTATAATTGTACCTGAAAATGAAGTTATTAAAAAAGGATTAGCAGTCTATATTCCGGATGTTAATCTAATCAGTAAGTATGATTTTATTGATTCAAAAGCTTTTATCATAAAGGCTGTTAAAACAAAGAATAAAACAGATTTAATTTTACCAGATGAAGAGACAAAGCGTTTTTTATCAAACATGGATACAGTTAAATTTTTACAAAAATGTAATGTACTGATTATTTTAAATCGTTAATATAACAGGAGGCAATTATGCACATGACAATAACTGATTTATATACATTTAAAGATTTAAATAAAGAAATTGTTAATGCTTTTGTCAACCAGGAAAAAATATCATCTGTATTAGAAAAAAAATTGAAAAGATTAGAAAAAAAATACAAAAACAATATTTATGCAGGCTTGCTTTATAAATTAACAAATATTTATTTTAATGAAAAAGAAGCTAAAAAATTATGGAATGCTATTTTAAAACATAGGATTTTTATAATAAATAAATTAAATAGAAATGTTGATATTGAAGTGGCTATTCTTGACTATTTCCTAGAATGCAAGGATAATATTATTGATAATCCTCTTATAATAGAAGAAAAAATTTTTGAAGCAATAAAAAAAAGGGTTCTTATTGATGAGTTGACCGGTCTTTATAATTACAGGTACTATAAACAGCGAATCAAAGAAGAGATATCCAAGTCCAAAAGATACAATACACCTCTCTCAATTATTATGCTGGATATAGATGATTTTAAAAAATATAATGACACTTACGGGCATATGGAAGGGAATAAGGTCTTGAAAAAAATCGGTAATCTCTTAAAAACCCTGCTGAGATCTACTGATGTTATTATAAGATTTGGAGGGGAAGAATTTTTAATTATATTGCCGCGGATATCTAAAAAAGAAGCTTTATTAGTTGCTGGTAAAATCAGAAAAAAAGTTGAGGAACTGCATTTAAAAAAACATATCTCTATATCAGGAGGGGTTGCAACTTTTTTAAATGATACAAGAGCTGGTGCTAATGAATTACTTCGCATGGCTGATTTAGCTCTTTATAGAGCCAAATTCGAGGGTAAAAACCGAATCTGTAATTATCCTAAGGAAAGAAGAAACTTTAAAAGAATTCCTTTAGCGGAAAAAATAAAAATAAAAATAACTACAGTTTCCTCAAGTAAAATACTGCAGCATACAAAAGATGTTCGAAACATTAGCTGCGGTGGAATATCCTTATACCAGAATAAAAAATTTAAAGAAGGGGATATTGTAGAAGGCCATCTGATAAAAGATTTAAAAAAATTAGACTTTATCGGGCAGGTTATCTGGGTTAATAAAATTGAAAATGATCTTTATGAAACAGGTATAAAATTTAAAAATGCCACAAATAAACAATTGCAACAGTTTGATTTAGGAAGTTATTAAAAAATTTAATATTATGCTTAAATTAAGAACACAATTTATTTTAAACTATATTATAATTGGTCTTACAATTGTCTTTATTTCAGGTTTAACCTCTATTGTAGGCATTAATAAAGTCAGGGAGATTGCTCTTTTAAATTATGATAGAAATTACTCAACTCTTTTAAAGCTTCAAAAAATAATTGACTCCTATAATATTAAGTCAAAAATTTTAAAAAATATTTCTAAAAATTTTAATAGAACAATTATTAATTTTTACAGGGAATCTGATAAAAATTTTTTATATAGTTTAAAAAATTTAAAGGAAGAAGATCTTTTCAACTCTCAAATTCAATCTATACTTGAATCAAATAAAAAGCTGAAAAATTATTTTAATAATTTAATAAGAATAAAAAGAAAAGGATTTTCTGCTAAATCAAGTTTATTCATAAACCAGTTAAATACAATTAACAAAGAAATGAACTTTATAAAACCTCTTTTAACAAATATGGAAAAAGAAAGTTATCAAATGATTACCCAAAACAAAGAAAAAATAGACTCAACTTATAATAGAATTAAAATCATAAATGTTTTAATTCTTTTCTTTCTTATCTTCCTAAGTATTTTTGCAGGGCTTCTGTATTCTCAAAAAATGATAACTTCTTTATCTATGTCTATTAATGTTGTTCAAAAAGTAGCACAAAAAGATTTAACTGCACAGATTGATTTAACAAATGTTCCTGATGATGAAGTAGGGTTGCTTGTAAACTCTATAAATCAACTTGTTATAAATTTAAAAAACATTACAAATATTTTATCTGAAGTTATTTTCACATTAAATTCAAGCATTATCAGCATAACCAGCAGTGCAGAGACTATATCAGATGGAGCTTCCAAACAAACTAATTCTATTTCAAGCACATCTGCCGCTATGGATAGTTTATCTTCTTCTGTCACACAGGTTTCAAGTAGTGCACGGGAAGTAAGAAAACTTACTGAACTTACAACACAGGAAGCCATGGAAAGTGGAGAATCAGTTAAAAAACTGGTTCAGGGAATGAATGCAATTTCAGACAGAGCTGAAAAAATCGTGGAAATTATTGATGTCATCGATGATATAGCAGAGCAAACTAATCTTCTGGCACTTAATGCAGCAATAGAAGCAGCAAGAGCAGGAGAGCACGGCAGAGGTTTTGCTGTTGTTGCCCAGGAAATAAGGAAACTTGCTGAAAAATCAGCTCAATCAACCAAGGATATTGCCATATTGATTAAAGACAGTGTTAAGGTTATTAAAGAAGGTGATAATTTATCTAAAAAAGCAGGAACAGCTATAGAAAATATTTTATATAGAATCAAACATATTAATATGTTTAGTCATAAAATCAGTATTGCTACTTCTGATCAGGTCACTCAAAGTAAAAATGTTGTCAGCTCTATTCAAAATTTAAGTCAGGTAACAAAATGGAACAGCTCTGCTGCAGATGATTTACTTTCTGCAATTAATCAATTAAAAAAACAAGCTGATGACCTTGGACTTTTAATTTCAGAATTTAAAATAAAAAAGGACGAGCCCCTTCCAGCCGCAGATATAAAAAAACTCCCTGGAATATGAGAAAAAAAACTTGAAATCAAATTTTTATTCAATATAATTGCCCATAAAATGGAGAAAATATTATGAAAGTATGTATATGCGATCCCTTGCCTGAAAATGCTGTTGAGCTTTTAAAAACAAATGGTTTTGAAGTTGATGTAAAAACCGGCATGTCTTCTGAAGAGTTAATCAGCAGTATAAAAGATTATAATGCAATAATTGTAAGAAGTGCTACAAAAGTAAAAAAAGAAGTTATAGATGCAGGTGTTAATTTAAAACTTATTGTACGCGGAGGTGTTGGTATAGATAATATAGATGTTCCGGCAGCAGAAGCAAAAGAAATCACAGTTAAAAACACCCCCGGGGCATCAACTGTGTCCGTTGCAGAACATACTTTTGCTTTATTATTATCACTAATACGCCAGATATATAAAGCTGATAAAAGCATGAAACAAGGTAAATGGGAAAAGAAAGCTTTAAAAGGAGCTGAACTTTATAAAAAAACTCTGGGGCTTATTGGCTCCGGAAGAATTGGAATGGCTGTGTCAAAAAGGGCACAGGCATTTGAAATGAATGTCATAGCTTATGACCCTTATGTTGAAGACAGTGTATTAAAAGAAGCAGGGATTCATCCTGTAAACAGCCTGGATGAACTTTTACCTATGGCTGACATTATCTCTCTTCATATTCCTAAAACTGATGAAACAGTACATATTATAAACAGTGAAGCTATAAATAAAATGAAAGATGGTGCTGTCCTGATCAATGCCGGCCGTGGCGGTACAGTTGACGAACAGGCTGTTTATGACGCATTAAAATCAGGCAAATTAAAAGGGGCTGCTCTGGATGTTTTTGAAAAAGAGCCTTTGGAAAACTCTCCCCTAATTGAACTAGACAATATTATTTTAACCCCTCATCTTGGAGCTTCAACAAAAGAAGGACAGACACGCGTGGCAATGGAATCAGCACAAACTGTAATTGATTTCTTTAAATAGCATTAATCATCCCTTAGATTTTGTATCACTCTTATCACGACATTAAAATTAAATCCATTGCTTAAAAGATAATTTTTTATTTTATTTAATTCCTTCAGGTCATTAGTTTTGTTAATATTTTTAAACTTTTTATTAAAGACCTTTAATGCTAATTCAAATTCATCATATTCCTGAAAAATCTTCTGTATTACTTCTTTAATAAGAGTTTCACTGAATTTTTTATTTGTCAGATCCTGTTTTAATTTCCAGGGGCCCATTGGTTTAAATTCAATCTTATTTCTTACATAATCATTAATAAAAACTTTATCATTAATATAATTTAATTCTTTTAGATCATTAATAACTTTTATTGTAATATCTTCAGGAAATTTATTGTTTAATTTCTCCTTTAAAGCTTCTTCAGAATAAGCCTTTCTGGAGATGAGCCTGTATGCATAATCCTTGGCTTTTTGAAGAGAATAAATATGGATAAGGTTATCAAGTCTTTCTTCAGTAATTGTGTCATTAACTTTTAAATGAAGAAAACTCAAATCACTTGCAGATAAGGAAAACAAATATTTGTTATCAACAAACACGGAATAATAGTTCTTGTTTTTTTTCTGCGGAACTATATCTGAAATAACAGGCATAAAAAATTATCTTTTGGAAAATTGAAATCCTTTTCTTGCCTTGGGTCTCCCATACTTTTTTCTTTCAACAATTCTCGGGTCACGTTTAAGAAGTCCTTCTTTTTTTAATATGGGACGGAATTTAGGATTGACCTTTATAAGTGCCCTGGCAATAGCTAATTTCAGTGAATCAACCTGGCCTGTTACTCCCCCTCCTAATATTTTCACCTTAATGTCATAACTGTTCTGGCTGGAAGTCAATGTTAATGGTCTCATTACCTCTACCCTCTGAGATTCACGAGGGAAATATCTTTCTAAAGATTTACTGTTTATCTTGATTTTCCCTGTTCCACTTTTGAGAAAAACAGTTGCTATTGATTCTTTTCTTCTGCCAGTTGCATTATATATTTTCTTTTCCAAATTATATTCCTCCTTAAGCTTTTGATAAATCCAATGGTATAGGCTTCTGTGCCTTATGGGAATGTGCCTCACCAGCATATACTTTTAAATTTTTTAATAATTTATCTCTTAGTTTATTCTTAGGAAGCATTCCTTTTACAGCATGAATAATAAGATATTCCGGCTTTTCTTCAAGCATCTCACCAGCTTTTCTTTCTTTAAGACCGCCAGGGTGTCCGGTATGCCACCTGTATAATTTCTTTTCCAGCTTATTACCTGTTAATTTAATTTTATCTGCATTGGTTACAACAACATAATCCCCACAAATAATATCCGGAGAAAAAATTGCTTTATTTTTTCCTCTTAAAATAACAGCAATTCTTGTAGCAAGCCTTCCCAGCACCATATTCTCCGCGTTAATAAGGTACCATTTTTGTTCAATATTTTTAGCACGTTTTGTAATGTTCATAAAAATCTCCTGCATATAAAACTGGTTCGTAATATATATAAATTTTATTCTACTGTCAACAAAAATATTACAATTTTTTTTATTCTTCCGAATAATACTATATGGATATAAAAAATAATAATAAAGAACCTATTGAAAAAATTGAAAAAATTGAGGAAATTGATGACATAAAACAAATATTTAATAACATTCATCACAGCATTGATGAATTAAAAAGAACCATTAAAAAATATCACACTCCTAAAATATAATACATTATACACTCTATTATGTTTAATTTTTTCAAAACCTTCTCATTACTACAAATCAAAAAAATGATTTGACTTTTAAATATTTTTTAGAATACTATAAAAAATGGAAGATAAAGAAATAGTATTAAAAAATTACTTTGCCAGCCAAAATGATATTAAATTTGCAATATTATTTGGTTCTGCTGCTTCTGGAAACATTACTGCTATAAGTGATATTGATATAGGAGTATATTTTAAAAAAAATAAAGAAAAATTAGAATTAAGTGAAAGACAGATAGATATAACATGTAAAGTTATGAAAATTTATCATATTAACAGGGTTGATGTGGTTGTATTAAATTTGGCAAATCCTTTTCTTAAGTTCCAGGTTATAAAATATGGTAGATTGCTTTATGCTGAAAATGAAAAGACATTTTATAAATTCAAGGCTGTCACATTAGGAATATATCAGGATATTAAGCCTATGTATGATTTGTATAATAAAAAAGCAAAAGACAGCCTGAGGAGAGGAATAGATGGTTGATATTGATGTTGTCCGAAGAATTTTAAGCTCATTAAATGAATCATTAGAGCAGCTTAAGACAAAAAAAAATATTTCTTTAAATGAATATAAAAATAATAGAGACATTCAGGCAATAGTAGAAAGAAGATTAGAAACAGCCATTCAGGCATGTATTGATATAGGTAACCATATTGTATCTCAGGAAAATTTAGGGAGCCCATCTAATTATGGTGAAATATTTTCAATATTAATAGAGAAAGGTGTTATTGATGATAATCTTGGTGAAAATCTTATAAAGATGGCAGGGTTTAGAAATGTGCTAATACATGAATATAAAGATATTATAATTGAGAAGGTCTATGATATTCTGCAAAACAGACTATCTGATTTTTACAGCTTTGCTCAAATTATTTTAAACTATTTAGCAAAGAGTAATAAATAAAATATCAGATGTATATCAATAACAGGAACAAAAATGATTGTTAAAGGAAATGGTAATATTATAAACACAATCGGTGGCGGCACAATTGAAAAATCAATCATAAAAGATACTCTAAAAGTTATAAAGAAAGAGGAACCTGCTGTTGTAGAATACAGCCTTGAAAATAAAACCAAAGGAGAGAAATCCTTTCAAATGCTTTGAGGTGGGAACATGAAATTTTTCATAGAAAACATTCAGACGAATCCTTATCTATATATTTTTGGTGCAGGCAATGTAGGCAGAGCCATGTATCAATTAGGGCTGATATATAACTTTAATATTATCCTGATTGACGATAGAAAAGGCTTTTTAAAAAAAGAAGATTTCCAGAATGCTTTTCAACTTTTAAACGGTAATTACCAGAACATTGTAAAAAATATAATATTTCTTAAACTATCTTATGTCATTATCATGACTCAGTTACATGAAACAGACCAAAAAGTATTAAAAGAATGCCTGAAAAAAAATTTTAACTACAAATATCTCGGCATGGTTGCAAGTAAGAAAAAAATTGCTGAAATCAGAAAAAAACTTCTAAAAGAACAAGTTACTGAAAAAAAATTAAATACAGTTTATTCACCAGCAGGATTACCCATCCATTCAAAAACCCCTGATGAAATAGCCTTATCAATCATGGCAGAAATAATACAGGTAAAAAATAGCAAGCAATGAATACATTATTAATAAAAAATGCAGACCTGATTGTTACCATGGATGAGGATTTATCAGAAATTAAAAATGGTGACATCTATATAGAAGGGCATGAAATAAAAGACATAGGAACAAACCTTGCATATAAAGTAGATAAAACAATCAATGCATCCGGCATGGTTGTTTATCCAGGGTTTATCAACACTCATCATCATTTCTATCAAACTCTAACTCGTAATATTCCAAAAGTACAGGATGTAAAATTATTTGACTGGCTTGTGAATCTTTATGAAATCTGGCGGGAGATCACTCCTGAAGCAATCTACTATTCAGCCATAGTTGCTATATCTGAATTATTACTTACAGGCTGTACAACTTCTTCTGATCATCTTTACCTTTTTCCTGAAAAAATAAATGAGAACTTAATAGATTATGAAATAAAAGCAGCAAAAGAGATGGGAATACGATTTATCCCAACACGGGGAAGCATGTCACGTGGGACATCAGATGGAGGTCTTCCCCCTGATGATTTAGTTCAAAAGGAAGATAAGATACTGAAAAATTCTGAACAGTTGATCCAGAAGTATCACAACCCTGATAAATTCTCAATGCTAAAAATTGCTCTTGCCCCCTGCTCCCCTTTTTCAGTAACATCTGAGCTAATGAAACAAACCGCACAACTTGCAAAAAAATATAATGTTCGATGTCATACACATATTGCTGAAACAGAAGATGAAAACCAGTACTGCCTGAAGGAATATGGAAAAAGACCTTTAGCTTATATGGAAGAAGTAGAATGGCTGGGGGAGAATTTTTGGTATGCTCATTGTGTTCATCTCAATGATAATGAAATAAAACTAATGGCACAGACAAAAACAGGTGTGTCTCACTGCCCTGTCAGCAACCTCAGGCTGGGAAGCGGCATAGCACCTATCTCAAAAATGCTTGAAAATGGTGTCCCTGTAAGTCTTGGAGTAGATGGCTCTGCCAGTAATGATTCCTCAAATTACCTTTTTGAAATGAAGACAGCTATGTTAATCCACCGCATTAAATCAGGGGTGGATTCCATGCCAGCCCGACAGGTTTTAAAAATGGCGACCAACGGAGGTGCTGAAATCCTCGGGTGGAAAGAGATTGGTTCTTTAGAAAAATGTAAAGCAGCAGATATAGCTATTTTTAATCTAAACAAAATTGGATATGCCGGCGCCCTTCATGACAGGGCAACTGCCATTCTTTTTGCAGGAGATTCGCAGATTGCAGAATACACAATTGTTAACGGTGAAATTATCGTTGAAAAAGGACAGATTAAAAAAATAAACACAAATGAAATCATTCAAAAAGCAAACTCCATAGCAAAAGAGATGGTCAAATTTTCCAAAACCATTTGACTTTACTATCACTTTTAATATATTAATAATCATAATATCAAGGAAAAGGATAACCTATGAAAAATAAATATAAAGCTTTATATGCACCATGGAGGATTGGATACATATTAGGAAAAAAAATCAAAAAATGTCTTTTTTGCAAATTAGCCAGACAAAATAAAGATAAAGAAAATTTTATCCTTGAAAGAAAAAAACATTGTTTTGTAGTTTTAAACCGATTCCCATATAACAATGGGCATTTAATGATTGTACCTTATAAACATGTCTCCAGTTTTGAAAAACTAGATGATAAAATCTTACTGGAGATGATGAAAACATCCCGGGAATATACTGTTAAAATGAAAAAAATAATGAAAGCTGATGGCTTTAATATAGGCATTAACATTGGAAAAACAGCAGGAGCAGGAATTGCAGATCATCTGCATCTTCATGTTGTGCCCAGATGGGCAGGTGATAACAACTTTATGCCTGTTATTGGAGGCTTTAAAGTCATTTCAGAATCCTTTGAATCTGTGTATGAGAAACTAAATAATAGTTGATTATTATTAAACATCATATATATTACATAATAATTACATAACAATTATAAAAAGAATAGAGATGGTTCTAATTCTTTTTATGTAAGGGAGAGTTTTAAACCCTCCCCTACAAACATAATATAAAAAGAATCAGAACCGACCCCTTTCTTTCAGGAGATTAAAATTGAAAAAAATAGCAACCATATTAATATTAATTTTAGTATTAGGGTGTAACAAACCAAAACAAAAAGTATCGAAATTAGAAATTGTTATGCTTAAACCAAAAGCCATTAATGAAATGGTTTTAGGCACAGGTATAATATCACCGTCCCGCAGAATCAAGATAATGGCATCAATAGAAGGAAGAGTAGAAAGAATATTTTTTAAAGAAGGAGATTTTGTTAATCAGGGACATACATTAGCATATATCTCTACTATAGAAAGGATATCGCTTATTGATATTGCCAGGGCAAATTATTATAAAGCCAGAAGCACAGGGGATGATGAATTAATAAAAGAGGCAAAAGAAGAATATAAAACTGCAAACCAGGCATATAGTCCTGTTCCAATTATGGCCTCTGCTTCCGGGAAAATTATAAACCGCGATATTGAAGAAAAAGAATATGTCACACCTGATAAAACTCTTTTTATTTTAGCAGGCAGATTGATATTAAAAATAAATGTTGATGAAGCAGATATTAATAAAATAAAAACCCGGCAAAATGCAAATTTTTATTTTGATGCCTTTCCTGATAAAAAATATTCCGGGAAAGTAAAAACAATTTCAGAAGAAGGTATTTTATTTGATAATATTATGCAATATGAAGTTACTGTTCTCCCTGATGAAATTTCAAAAAAATGGTTTTCAGGAATGTCGGTTAATGCTGAATTTCCTCTCGGCATAAAATCCAGCATCCTTTCTTTACCTGTCAAAGCAGTAAAAAATATTAGAAAAAAAAATTATGTTTTTGTATTAGAGGAAGATAAAAAAACACTGAAAGAAGTTGAAACTGGAATATTTGACCATAAAAACATACAAATTATAAATGGAGTTAATAAAAAAGATAAAGTTTTAATCTTAAGTCATTCGGAATTTAATGTTCTTTTTAAAAAAGGATTATTCCCTTTAGGAATACAACTTTTATTATTATTAATAATAATTATTGGAACATTATTAATTCTTAAAAAATTTAATGTTTTACCAAAAAAGGTAAATGAAAAGTTTGATAATACATTAATGATATTAAAAAAATTGTATAAGAAATATTGAAGGAGGATGATATTATAATGGCAGGGAAAATAAAAAAAAACAACATTGTTCAAGAAGATGAAATTAGTTTAATTGATATAATTAAAATATGGTGGTCATGGCGTAATTTTATTTTGTGGTTTACTATAATTGTTGTAAGTATTACATCAATTATTGTAATTTTAATGCCTATATATTATCAATCCACATCAATAATTAAAATTGCAAGTTTTCATGGTGAGCATGTAAACATAGCAATAGAAAGTGATAAATTAATTAATGACTCTTTACATAGTATATGGGCTATAGAAAAAGCAAAAAAATTTTTTGGAAAAAATATTTTTTATAAAATGCTGGACTTAAATAATGATATAGTACCTAAAAATGATGCTGAATTAAGACCAATTATTCTAAAAAAATTAAAAAATGCTGTTAAATTTGAAAAAGGTTCTGAATTAATTTATAAAGCAAAAAATCTAAATCATATTGTAAAATTAAATAATTTTTTTGCGGAGCTGCTTGTTGAAAGGCATAATAATTTATTAGCCTCAAAATTAAGAAGCTTCAGGCAGCAGTTACTGCAAACATTTCCTACTGAAAGAGTTGAAATATCCCCTCAATCATTTGAAGCCTCTTATATAATCTGGAGTGCAGATCAAAAACCAGTGGAAAAAATAAATAATAAATTAAAAATTATAGTAATCACTTTTATTGTTAGTTTGTCTATTTCAAGTTCTTTACCTTTTATTATTAAAATTTTTAAAAATTTTAATGAAAAATAAATAAATCTTAAAGTTACTTATAATGAAAAAAAATATCATAGTATTTTTACATATACTTTTTTATTGTTTAAATTTAAATGCTGAACCCCTGGATCTTTATGATTGCATTAGTTCCTGTCTTAAAAACAGTCCAACAACTAAAAGATACCGGCATCTTATTCATGAGACAGAACATGAAATAGATTATGTCCGCTCATCATTTTATCCACATATAAGCCTTTTTGGGAATTATACTCATGAATATTATAAAGATAGCGGAAATGCCGATAATTATTATGTTGGAATAAATTTTAGTCAATTAATTTTTTCCGGGTTTAAGAGAATGAATAATTATAAAATAGCTAAACTACAAAAATCTATTTCAATTTATAATTATAATGAGGTCATTAAGCAGTTGGTTTATCAAATTAAAGAGAATTATTTTCAAATTTTAATGTATAAAAATCAGATTAAACTACTGGATAAAATTATAAAAAGAAGAAAAAATAATTTAACTATTATAAAATTAAGATACACTGCCGGGAGAGAAAGCTCTATATCTGTTATGGAAATAGAGTCTGATTTAAATATATCCAAACATGAAAAATTAACAAGAATTGAGGCACTGGATTATAGCAAAAAAAACCTTGCTGTTCTAATGGGAGAAAAACATGATTTTCAGTTTGAAATTAAAGATTCTGAAGATTCTTTTCCTGATTATAGTTATGATGAAACATTACAGGATGGTAAGAATAATTCAATAGAATTAAATGCAAATGAATTAGAATTACAAATAGAAAAACACAGGTTAAACTCTGCAAAAGGTGAATACTATTATCCTGAGGTAAATTTATCAAGTAGATATGGATTTAGTGAAAACAAATTTTTTCCTGAAAAAAAGCATTTTATAATAGGTCTATCGATTTCTTATCCTATTTTCACTGGTTATTCAACTTCCAGTATTGTTAATAGAATAAATAGTAGAATTAAAAGTATTGAAGAGGCAAGAAAAGAAATTATTTATAATATAGAAATTAATATAAATGGTATATTGAATAAATACAGACTTTTAATAAAAGAACAGGAGATATTAAAAATAAAATATAAATCAGCTTTAGCTAATTATAGATTACTTAAGCTGGAGTATCAACAGGGAAAAATTTCTTACTTATGGCTGAAAGAAAGAGAAAATACACTTGCTGATATTGAACTGGAAAATGAAGATGTCATTTACAACATAAGAATAACATTAGCAGAGTTAGAAAGGATAATAAAAGCATTAGCCTTATAAACCAATAAATTTAATTTATTTTTACAATAGAAAAATTTTAATATACCAATGTTGCAAAAAAACATAAAAAAATATAATTTTTTTTATAATTTTTCAAAAAAACTATTATATATTATTTTAAAAATATTAATGGTTTTTTCAGTTAATGATATTAATGCCTCACAAATACTATATGGTCAGCTCCCTTCAGAAGATATAGTGCTTAATTCTATTGGCATTAATAGTGCTTATTATAATCCTGCAAATCTTGGAAAAATGTCCCACAATGAAGTAAAATTATCTCATTTATCTTATATTGCAGATATAGGAGTAGAAAGTATAGCATTAGGATTTATGATTGATAAACATCATGGAGGCGGAGTAGTCTTAAATTATATGCATACAGAAATAGAATATAATGAAGATAAGTATAAAGGAAACATAAGTGAAAGATTTTTAAGTGGTAAGATTTCTTATGGATATAATATTGGAGATGGGAAACTTGTTGGTATAGGCATTAAATTTGAATTAGATATAGGTGAATCATCTTATAAGCTTCCAGCAGTCTCAGCAATTGATATAGGATTTACATTTGATCAGGTTTTATTATCTGATATGGCATTAGAATTTTTTATTGAAAATTTTGTATCATATTCTTCTGAATTATCAATCGGGAAGAATTTATCATTATATAGCGGCATTTTATATCGTTTAAATGAATGGATATTAAGTTCTATTGGGTGTCAATTCATAAGCCATGTGCCTGATATTTTTTCAATAGGTTTACAATTTGACCTTTCTCAATTTTCTAAGATAGAGCTTGGATATAAATATAAGTATGATGAAATTGATAGTATTTTTAACAATCTACATATAGGCATAGATATAGAATATCAAAAATATCGTATAGGATACGGGATAAATCCCATAATTGGTTTTGAAGAAACTATACACAAATTTTCAATAGGCTTTGTGTTTTGAAGTTAATAAAAATCATGGGAGTAACATTATGATAAAAAATGTAATTACATTAAAAAAAATAATGCTTATTCTAATTGCTGGCATATATCTTATAATAATGCAG
>CBDVEP010000038.1:0-21329 GCA_965373035.1 uncultured bacterium | reverse complement strand
TAAAATATATAAGTAAAGCAATGGGTTAGTTGCATTCTTTTGGACAACCCCCCTTATCTTAAATATAAGGAGTCCTGTTTATGAAAAATAATATTATAAATGTAACTTATATCTTAATATTTATTATCTTGTTCAATTTCATAATAGGACTCCTTTTACTTAAAAGTAGTGAACAAATGGATTATTTAGAAATATTGAATAGCCAAACTGAAGATTTTTATGATTGGTATCCAGGCTGGGGAGATGGTTCTGAAAGAATAACTATAGTACCAGTACAAGGTGAAGTTGTAATAGAAGGAAAGTTAAAGAATCAAAGCTGGGAAGCAATTCATAAAAATATAACATTAGATTTAGATGAATATCCATTCTTAGAAATTGAAGTGAAATCTGTATCTCATCAATGGTTTCTTATTATCAGTGGAAATAATATCAAAAAGGGATATGTTAAAATCCAACCTGATATAAAAAAAATCGGTATTTTTAAATATGATATTAAAAAATTATTAAAATTAAAAGGAGAGATTAATTTTACCCTACAAATAGGGGTTTCTGTTCTTAATAAGAATAGCTGTTATGGTGCTTCGGTTCATATTAAAAAATTAAGCTTTTTTGGTAAAGCCTCTTTGTTAAAGAAAAAATATAAAAAGAAAAAGAAAACTCTTATTGACCCGGATAATTATTTAGATCTTCTGGGAGATGAGTTATATGAAAATATGAGTGATTGGTATCCAGGATGGGGTGATGGCCCGGAACGTATAACAATACAAACAATAAAAAAAGAAACAGTAATCGAAGCAAAGTTAGAAAATCAAAATTGGGAAGGTATTCATAAAAATATAACCTTAGATTTAGATGAATATCCTTATCTGGAAATAGATGTAAAATCTGTTAGTGATTATTGGTTTTTAGTTATCAGCTCAGATAAAATTAAACAAGGATATATAAAGATACAGCCAGATACAATTAGGATTGGAAAAATAAAATACAATATAAAAAAATTATTAGGACTAACAGGTGAAGTCAATTTTGTTCTGCAAATAGGAATATCTAAACCTAAAGCAAAAAATTGTGCTGGGTCAAAAGTTGTTCTGAAAAAATTACGATTATTAGGAATAAAAAGAAAAATCATGGAAAATCCTTATTTGGATTTCAAATATGTAAAAAGGTCTTTAAAAAAGAAAAAAGCAAAATCAATTTATTTAAAAACTATTTCCTTAAAAAATAAAAAAAATATTTTTTCTTTATATAATATTCCAAAAAAAGAAAAGTCTGTTGTGAAATCAAAGTATGTTTATAAAGAAAGAGGTTCTTCACTCATAATAGAGAATGCTTATTATGAATTGAATTTAAGTAAACATAATGGAGCTATTCTTTATATTAAAGATAAACATAAAGACAGGAAAATATCATTAGGAACTATAAAATCTTCTTTATGGCGGTTGGAATTTAAAGATAAGAAAATTTTAGAAAGCAGCCAGTTTTCTCATACATTTTCTCAAAAGAATTTTTCATATCAATGGCTGCCTAATCAAAAAATATTAAAAATGATTTATAAAGACATTAAATCAGGGTCACAGATCTTTGTTTATATATCTCCTTCTAAAAGTAATTTTTTTGACTTTTACTGGGAAATTAAAAATAATTTTAAAAAACCAATTATTTCAGCAACCTTGCCACAGGGCTTAAGCTTTAATATTAATGCATTAGAACGGTTTTATTTTCCATGGAAAATTGGTGTTTATTTTAACCGAAATTTTTTTTTAACAAAAAGATATATTTCAGAACCCTACCCTTGGTTATTTGCTGATTTTATATCTATAGAATCAAAAGAAGGGGATTTAAGCATTTATATGATTCAAAAAAAGAATAATTTTCAACAGACCAGATTAAATGTAGGATACAATTCTTATAATAATGGCGTTGGGATATATGAACATGAATTTGGTGTTTATATTAAACAAGGGGAAAAATGGGACAGTCCAAAATTAAGATTTTGTGTAGGTTCTCCAATACTTCAGAGTTTAAGCAGGTATGTTCAGGATAATGATATAGATACAGCTCCTACATTAAAAGAAAAAACAGGTGATATGGTTTTTAAAAAATTGTCTGAAGGTGTCCTGTTAAAAGTTGATTTTAGAATTGCTAAACAAACATTTTCTGAAACAGAACAATTTTTAAAGACATTACCTCCCTCAACTATTATTCACCTGGTAAGTTTTTGGGAAAAAGGGTTTGATCAGAATTATCCTGATTATCTTCCTCCTGATAAAAAATTTGGCTCATCAGATGATTTAAAAAAGTTTATTAAAACAGCTCAAAGACTTGGTTTATTAGTAATGCCTTATAGTAATCCGACATGGTGGAATGAATCGCCTTCTTTGAGGAAATTGGGTGTTAATAATATTGCAGTTAGAAAATTGAATAATTCTATTCATAAAGAATTTTATGGACAAAATGATGGTATTATTGTTTCTCCGCATCATCCTGATGCTATAAAGAAAATGAACCAGATAGCAGATCAGTTTTCAAAGGAATTTCAGTTTGATATAATTTTTGAAGATCAGCTTGGGGCAAGACCTTGGGTATATGATTTAAATCCTAAGTCAAAAAAACCTGCCAGTTATACAAAAGGAATTATTAATATTGCAAAACGAGATTGTCAAAAAATACCTGTTATGACTGAAGGTGGCTTTGATCAATTAATCCCTTATTGTATTGGGTTTTGTGATATGTCTGCTATTAATGCACTTCCACCTGATCCTGTTTATAATACTATGTGGGGAAAAGATAATTGGGAAATATATCCTATGATGCTGACTTTTTTAGGGTCAAAGATAGGGATTTACCAGCATAATTTAGCTCATGAGGTTTTTACAGATCGCAAAGATAAGTTAACATGGAATTTAGCTTATGGTCATAATTTATACAATATATGGATACCCTTAGAATGGTATAGAAAACAAAGGTGGTTTCATATTGCTAATGCTGTTCAGAAAAATATTGTTTCTCGATATTTTGGAAAAAATTTAATTCACTTTAAAAAAATAAAATCTAAAGTCACATGGAGCCGATTTGATGATATAGCTATTTTAGCTAATCATGATTTAGAAAAAGAGTATTCTATAAATTCTCATACATTAGCTAAAGGCGGTTTTTTAGCACAATCAAAAGAAAATGATGTATTAGCAGGTTTTTTTACTTGTTATAATCAAAGACCTTTGGCTAAAGAATGCTTAATCATTGAAAAAAGGACAGATAATGGTATTATTGTTCAACAACCTACCTTAAAAAACACTTTTATTTCTATAGTTAGACCTGCGAAATGGAAGAAAGCTGATTGGGTTCATTGTTATTTACAAAATCAATTCGTTCCTATAGCTGTTAACTCTAAAACTATTACTTTTTTGTTTCAAAAATCTAAAAATATTACAGATTACCAGATTGTTTATAAACAGCCTGAATTATCTAATATAAGGTTAATTATTCAACCTTTAAAAGAAGAAGTAGTCAGAGGGGATAAGGTAAGAGTAAAAGTTATTGCTCAAAATAATGATAAAACAATTAAAAATGCAAAAATTATTTTAACTGGAATGGTTGTAAGCCCTGGAAATTCACGGCAGACAATAATTAGGGAAGATAAAAGCAAGAAAATAATTAAAAAGTTAGGTTTACTAAAATCAGGACAACAAATAGAAACTGATTTTAAATTTGAGGTTCCATCTGAAGCCCAGCCAGGTGATATTGTTTGGCTTAAAGCCTCTCTACAATATTCAGATAATAATGTACAAAGAAAAAAAGAAATAAGATGGGATTTGCCAGTTATCAATCCATTACAAATTAAATATTTAAAAAATTCATTAACCCTTGCTCCAGGTATGGAAGCATCATTTGATATTTTATTAAAAAATATTTCAAGAAAAAAGATTAAAGGAATTATAGAAGTTGACAGCAAGGATATCCCTTTAAGCTGGGTAAAGTCAAAAAGAAAGACATTTTATGTGCCTGGTAAATCAAAGAAAAAAGTTAAAATAAATATTAGTATCCCTTTTGAATTAATGAAAGAAACAATAAAAAGAAAAGGATTCATTATAACAAAAGTAAAAATAAAAGATGAGATTATAAAATCAGAACGCTTATTTCTTGAAGTTGTTCCTGTATTAAAACAAGTAGAATTATTTCCTAATATCCTGCTGCACAAAGAAAAGCAGAGAATGACAGTTACACTAAGAGCACAGAATACTCATTCTTTTTCTGGTTCTTTTCATTTAAAAGTACCATCTAAATGGAAATTAAATAAAAAAAAGCAGGCTGTATATCTTTTACCCGGGCAAAAGAAAACATTTGATTTTAAAGTTACACCTAATATAAAAGGAAATAATAAAGTGACTATAGAGTTTATTTATGGAAGAAAAAAATTTAAATATTCCAGAACTGTTTTTGTTATAAATAAAAACGAGGCTGCAATTATTGAAGGGGATTATAATGGTGATACTTATCCGGATATTGTTATAGGAAACAATAAAATCGAAATGCTTATTACTTCTATAATAGGAGGACGGATATTATCTTTATATAACAGGGAAACAGGTCATAATCAGCTTTATACAGATTATCCAGGAATAGAATTGACTAAGGGAGATACACCAGGGGATTGGGTAGAATATGGCGGGATTAATGATTGTTTACCAATATTGTGGCCAGGAGATATCTGGAATAATGAATGGGATTATAGAGTAACTAAAAGAGGACCAAAACAAGTTGCCTTTTTTATGACAGCAAAAACAAAAAACAATTTAACACTTCAAAGATATATCACACTTAATGCTGATTCTTCAAAAGTAAAAATAGATTATACTATTAAAAATAATAGTTCTCAGGAATTAAAATTTGTTTTTGCAAATCATCCTGATTTTGCTCCTGGTCCTAAAAAAGATGCTGACCAAACACATAGAGTTATTGTTCCAATTAAAGATAAACTTATTAATAAACCATTTGGCATATTAAAAGCAAAATATCACTATTCCCCTTCTGAAGGGTGGTGTGTGGCTTTAGATTCAAAAACAGGGGAATATTTTGCACAAATATTTGATAAAAAGTTAGTTGAAAAAATAGGTGAATGGGAAGGTACTGTTTTTTATACAATGGAATTAATTTTCAAAGAAATAGAGCTCAGGCCAGGTGAGGAGAAAAAATTTACTATCTCATATATAATTGGTAAACATGATTGGCATAACAAGGTAAAAAAGCAATAAAATTGTAATGCGTCACTTAACGGGGGAAATTGTCATTGCGAGGAGCGTAAGCGACGAAGCAATCTCATATAATTTATTGATAAATATAAAATTATGAGATTGTTTCGCAAACCTATCGGTTTGCTCGCAATGACATCCACCCAAAGACTAACCCATTACATAAAATTTTTAAGATTAAACAGGAGAATACAAATGTCATTAAAAAGCAGATTATTTTATCTTTTATTTAGTACATTTTTATTCATACAATATATTTCTTTTGCCCAAACTTCTGAAGTATTTATAGATTTTCAAAAGCAAAAAGAATGGAAAATGTATGGCAATGCAGCCATTAGCTCAAAATTTTATTCAAGTATGGAGAAAGGACCTGATGCAGTAACAACTTTTGTAGGAAAAATTGATTATGGCTTTTTAACTCCTGCTAATGATTATATTGAAGTTGTTTCTCCTTTACCAATTCCTGGTTTTATAAAAAAGATTCGCATGTGGATTTATGGTGATAAAAAAGCCAGTCTTTTAAAAATGGTTTTTAAAGATTCAAAAGAAGAAATGTTTGTTTCCACTCTTGCTAAAATCAACTGGTATGGTTGGAAACAGATTGAAATAGATTTTGGATTTGTTGAATTTTATGGAGGTGATAATAATGGCATCATGGATAAACCTATCCAATTTTATTCATTTTTATTAGAAGATGATCCTAATGATCAAGTTATCAGTGGGACTATATTATTAAAAGACCTTGAATTTATTTATGAAAAAGCACCTGTAAAAGAAGAAGTAGAAGTAAAGGTTAGTCCTGATGAAAAAGAACCAATAGAAAAAAGAAAAGGTGTTTTCTTTTCAGGTTTAGCTTCTATGACATTTGATGATGTGGACACTGATGGTTCTACTAATGTTAATCAATACAAAGAAGAAATTATTAGAAAGTCTTTACTTCATCAGTATTTTGATTTAATTATTAAAGGACAATTATATGACCAGGCCAGTGTTCAGGCTAAAATCCGTATTGAAAAAGGAGAATTAGGATGGGCAGCAGATAGAAAAGAAGATTATTATAATGAGAATTACAATAAATCTGGATTTGAATTAGAAAAAATGGAAATCAAAGGTAAAATATTTGGTTTTAACAATACTCTTGTTATTGGAAAGATAAATCCGTATTTTTCTTCATATTCTTTATCAAAAATTTTATATGGTGTACAGTGGGATTTTACTAAAGCAGGGTTTAAATCTACTATTGTAGGAGCCAGACCAGAATCCACCATAACTGATAGATATGGATTATATGCTAATAATGACGATTATAATGTTTATTTATTAGGAATAAGAGAATCTTATCAAATAGGGGTATTAACACTGGCAGGATCTTTAGTTAATATACATCAAAATAATGGAATGTTTTCAGCACCTAAAAATTTTTTAAGAGGGAATAGAGAAGTCTCTCCTGCTATGGTATATTTAAAAATGGGAGATAATTCACCTGAAACCACTGGTGGTGGTGATTTATTTAATTTACAATTTAAAGAAAATGGTGTTGAAACATATAGTTTTAATTTTGATGATCTTGGTATCTCTGAAAAGAAGTTTTTAATTGAAGTAAATCATGGTTATATTGGCTCAGATACAGGAATTGCTGATAATGGACCTGGGGAGTCATATAGATATACAAAGTTTGATACTTATGTTATTTATGGCGTTCCTTTAGCAGTTAATTCAAAATCTATTGAAATTATTATGGAAGTACAGAATAATTATTGTTTTGAAATTTCTATTGATGGTGGTGTAAATTGGATGCCTGTTCTTCTTTCTCCTGTTGATGTAGATGATAAATCAAATAGGGGAATAGTAAAAATACGGGTTAATCAGGATAGCTCGATTGAAGTGGATTATGGGTCTGGTTATGTTCATTCTAATCATACTTTAAATATAAGTGATTCTCAATATAAGAAAACCGGAAAAACAATTTTAGGATTTGATATTTCTGGCTCTTTTCTTGATACTGATATTTATTTTGAATATAATACAATCTATGAACACAGGATTTATTCTGATGGTTCAAGAAAAGATATGAATATAGGTTATGCTGCTTATCTTAATCTTTCTCGTAAAATAGAGTGGGTCTATTTAAAAGGACAGATATTTGATATCACCCGAAATTATGATACAGCTTTTAAAGATATTAATACAGTGGATGATAATGATGATCAGGATGAATGGCCTGATAATTGGGAAGGAGAAATTGTTCGATTTATTGATGAAAATAAAAATGGCATTCCTGATAATGAAGAGAGACCTCCTTATCAAAAAGTAGGTCTTTATATTATTGATGATTATTTTAATTCAATAATTGATCAGAATCATAATGATGTAAGAGATGACAGAGAGGATGATGATTTGCCGGATTATAAATATAAGATTAATCAGTTTGGTTATCATATTGAATCAACATTAACATTATTAAAATATATCGAATTTAAATTAGGGTATAAAGAAGCAAAAGTAAAAAGAGGAAAAGCACATAATGAAGAAATTCTTTTAGGAATGATATATAATCGATCTTTAAGAAATAAAGGAAAATTAACATTTATACATGAAACAAAAAAAGTAAGTGATACTATCCATGATAATCTGGTCTTTTATAATGACCCTTTATATTATAGAAATAACTTACTTAATATTTCTACTCTTTTTATTGATTATAAATTAATTAAATATATTGATCTTAAATCTAAATTGCAGTATTTTAATAACAAATCGCTTCGTTATAATCGCATGATACAGAATACTGAGTCTGTTATTAAATTAAGTAAAAGCATACCTTTAATATATGAATTTAGTTTAACCCCCATTTTATTTTCCAGATGCAATAAAGATATTTCAAAAGCACATTTCCCCGTGATTGTTTATCAAAAACAAACAGATAAAAATGTATTTGATATTCGTTCCATTTTAGAGCTGGCTTATCATCTGAGTCAAAATTCAAAAGCATTTATTGCAGGTCAATATGGAGCTTATAAACATTTTCAACTTAAAGATTTTAAATATAAAATCACTTCATTTGTCATAGGTGCTGAAGGATATGATATTAATTCTTTTCAATATGGGGTTGAATATAAAAGAGAGAAATATGACTATGATTCAAAAACTATAAAAGATGGTTTAGTCAGCAGTTTTTATGCCCATGTGTCATATAAATTTTAGGGATAAATAAGGCTCTTAAAATGAAAAATTTGTTGGTTCGAGTTTCATAACTCGAACCTTTATTTATGGTTCGGGTTATGAAACCCAAACCAGCAAATGACTCATTACCACTTATTTTTGTTTGAATTATATAATTATTATAAACATAATTATGGTTTAAAAATTAAATGAAAAAATTTATTATTATTATCTTTATGCTTTTTTCTGTGACTCTTTTTGCTCAAAATAAATATATTGAATTTTCTCCTGATAATACTGAAGGCTCAATGGAAAAGCAGTATTTATATAAAGATCATGGTAGCCAGATTAAAATAAATGGTGAAGGGCATCGCTGGGCTGATGGAGAAAGCACTTTTGTTTATAAGATAGATCTTTTTGATGTACAGAAGGAAGTTTTAATATTAGATGTATGTCATGATTATAAAGTAGAAATGTCATTTAATGATAAAGATTATTTTACTGTTTTAGAATCACCTAAAGATGTTCATGATGATTCCAACAGAGGTGAGAAATTTATTGATTTAAAAAAGCATTTAAAAGGGAAACAGGTTATTTATTTAAGGTTCAGTGATCGGTCCCCTTCTAATGGATGGGGGAGTGATTTATATAGTCTTTATATTGGCAGTAAAGAATATAAAACATTTGGTGGTATATTTTTTCAGGGTGAATCATTTTTTAAAATTCATAATGTTAATACAAGGGGTGAGGCTGTTGATATGGAATTTGAAAAAGAATGGTTCTGGTTTGGATACTATGATGAAGGCGAATTGTTAAGACGTTCAAATTTTCATCAAGGTCTAAAACTTTTTTTAACAGCCGGTATTATGAATAAATATTTATTAAATGCAGAATTTGATATAGAAAAATATAATTCCAGTTGGAATTATAATAGGCGAGAGCCTATTGAGGAGTTTAGCCCTTTTTATGATGATGGGGCTTTTGTTATTTCTTTAGAAACCATTCAGGAGAAAAGCACAGATGTAAAAAATAAAATCACTATTGGAAAAATATATCCTCAATATACTACTTATACTTTTCAAAAACGTCATAATGGAATTATGTGGGAATCTAAATCCAGGAAATTTAAATTTACAGCTTCTGGTTCTCGTTTAAAGAAGTTTAATAATACCAGCCAATATCTTGTTAGTGCAAGAGGTGAAACAAAATTAGACCATATTAATATAGGGGCATCTTGTGTTATGTCACGATATGATTCTAAAGCTGTATCAACAGGAAATGATTCGTTTTGTGGGCAAAGGGATGGAAGCACTCCATCGGTTTATATTAAAATTAGTGACAGGACATCTCATGACTGGTGGGGGGCAAAATTATGGGGTGTCACTATATACAATATTCAGGCTAATCAAACAAATTTTTATGATCAATTTCAGCCAGGTGATGGAAATGAAGCACAATACCTTTTTGATGTTCATGGGAATTATGACCTTGATGTAGGAGCTAATATGAGAGGTGCTGATGAAAATGGATATTTTGTTTACAGATTTCCTTTATCAGAAGATAGTGAGAGCTTGTTATTTCAATTAGATATTGCACAGGATTATTTAGTTGAAGTTTCTTTAGATGGAATTAACTATCACATTGTAAAAGAAGGGGAAGGACATACAGATGATAATAGAAATGTTGAATCATTTATTGTTAATCTTCTTCCTAAAATAAAATTTCAGACTTATGTTGATGTTACTATTGAAGATGATTCTCCAGAAGATGGCTGGGGTGGTGATTTATTTAGATTAGAATATTATGAGAATGATCAATTAAAAATAAGTTTTTCACCAGATGATACACCTGGGTCTATGGAAGAGCAGTATCTCAAGCCTGGGTCTGATAGTAGTTATAATGAAGGACATAGGTACGCTGATTGTTCTGCTTCATTTACTTACAGGATACCCATGTCTTCTGATATTAATAAAATAAAGGTTGTACTTGATATCCAGCATGATTATAAGATTACTCTTAAAGTTGCAGGTGTAGAAAAAGTTGTTGTGCATGCTCCAGGTAATGTGCAGGCTGATTATAATCGTGAATTAGTAACAGTAGAGTTAAATTCATATAATGATTTATATAAAAATACTTATGTTAAATCCGGGACAACTGTTATAGGGTTTGATCTAAGCACTAAGATATTTAAAACAGAATTAAAAGCAGAATTTGCGCGCTCTATTGAACATCGTATTTACTGTGATGGTAAAAGAAAAAATATTGGATATAATGCATGGTATTTTCAAAGTTATAGGAAATTTAAATTTTTAACTTCTGATATTAAAACAGAATATTTTTATATTGATCCTTTTTATGATGCTTCTGTATCAGTAGATGATAATGATGATAATGATGGATTAATTGATGAATTGGAACCTTATGAAGTTGCTTATCCACGATTAGAATATGAGCCTTTAAAGGATAATGATAATAATAATATTAATGATGAAGATGAACCAGATACAGATCCTGATTATTTATATGATGTAAATCAGCAAGGATACAAAATTAAAACAACATCAAAATTATTTAAAGATTTAACAACTCTTCTTTTTTATAGTGAAATTAAAGAAATTTCAACTGGAAAATCAGGTCAAAAATGTGGAAGTAAGTTAGACTTATATAAGAACATAAGAAAAGATATATCTTTAATAGGTCGATATCGAATATTTTATTATAAAGATGATCGTAAAAATTCAACAAATCCAAAAAATCTAAAAAATTATTTTAAAACAATGTTTTATTATCGGGGTATTAAACATTTTGATATGGGAATGGGAATGGAACGTATTTGGATTAATAAGAATTATATTGAAGAAAATACAAATTTAGATTCAGAATTTATAGTAAAATCAAGATGTAATTTAAAGCCATTATCTAAATTTAGAGTTATGCCCTTATTTCAGATTATATTTACCCGTAAAATGTGGATTAATCCTGATTATGATATGTATGAAGAATGGAATCAATATATCCCTGGGATTTTATTTGAATATAAATTAGCTGAGAAATCTACTGCTTATATAAATTATCGGTATGTTTATACATTTGATATTAAAAATTCAGCAAATCATAACTTTTATAATTTTTTTGAAATAGGAACAGAAAGTCATGGTGCGGTTTTTATGAAAATATTTTACCGATTTGTGGAAAAAATTTATATTAAAAAAGCAAGAAAAAGTGATAACTGGAAAGCTGGCAATTTTTTTGGTGAAGTAAAATTTTGGTTTTAAAAGAGTAAAAGAGTTTAATTTATGGCTAATAAAATAAAAAGAGTAATTATTTTTTGTTTGCTTGTTTTATTTATCTTTATTATAAGAAATAATATAATTTTTGCTCATAATTATTTAATTGCTGATTTTGATGATGGGGTAGCTCCAAATATTCATGGAGGATTTTATAGTATTTATGCTGAAGGTAATATTACTCCACGTCATGTTAAAAATCCAAGCTATGGTAATAATGGATATTCATTAGAATTAAGATTTGAAGCAACTAAAGAGTATGATTTATGGATAAATCTTCAAGCAGATGGAGTTCCTTTTAATATTGCTGAATATAATTATCTTTCTTTTTGGATAAAAGGTTCTAAAGGGGGGGAAGTAATTGAGGTACAATTTGAGAATAATCTTCCGGATTGGGACAGGGTACAAATACAGAATTTTATACCAGGTGGGATTTTATCTGGCGAATGGCAAAAAGTAGTCATCCCTATAAAGACTTTTAGAGAAGGAGGATTCAACCGTACTAATGTTAAAACAATACATTTCTTAGGTGGAAAAATTGAGTCTGCAAGCTCATCTGGAACAATTTATCTTGATGATGTATTATTAGGAACAGGCATAGGAACCCATTATTTGGATAACATGGAAACATATGAAATGGGCCCGCCATATAATAAAGCTTTTGATTATACGGCTTATTCAAGTGACACACATTTTGATGAGGCAAATGGAGGTGCTTTGGCAACAGGTACAAATACTTTAATTACTGATCAAGAAGCTTTTCAAGGTAAAGGGTCATATAAAATAAAACATATACGACCAATAGGTGGTGATGCAAACTGTAATTGGGTATTAAATTGGGATAATCGAGTGGATTTAACTGAATGTGATAAGCTTGTATTTGCTATAAAAGGAGTAAAAAATTTTGCTTCAGGTCAAGGACCAAGGGTATATTTAGATACAGAAGGTTGGAATAATTATGTACAGATGAAAGCAGTATCAACATATTGGCAGGAGCATGAATACAGTTTAAGTGAATTTGCTGGAGTAGGTTTTAATAAGACAAAGATAAGGAGACTTAGATTACATTCAAGAGATGAAACAGCATTAACCAATGAATTTTGGATAGATGAAATAAGATTTATTGACAGCATAGCTCCTAAAACAACACCTTATAATTTAAAAGCAAATGGGGAGATGCTGTTTAATAATTTTATGTTCAAAAGCAGTAATATAATAACAGTTGAAGCAGATAGTGAAACTACTGATTATAGTATTGAAGGGGTTAAATTAGAGTATAGTATAGATGGTGGAACAACCTGGGTAATCAGTGATGTAGATTACAATATATCAGCATCAAAGATCATATATACAAATACCTTTAATATTAATAATTTACCAAGGAGTAGTATTTTTCAGATAAGAGCTTCTGCCATGGATAGTAGTGGCAATGATACTTGTTCCATTATAAGAACAATAACTCCTTATAAGTTTTCTGCACAATGGAGTTTTAATCCTTTTTCACCTAATGGGGATAGTAGAATGGAGACTTCTACTTTAAGTGTTTTACTTTCAGAAAAAGTAAAAACCATACGAGTCTTCATTTATAATATTAATGGAGAATTAATAAAAGAATTGCCAAAAGGAGAAGATAGCATAGTTTACGAATTTTTATGGGATGGAACAGACTATAATAATAAAGTAGTTTCTATAGGGTCATATATATATCAAATAAAATATGATGATAAAGGTTATAATGGAGTTATTGTATTGGTTAAATAATTTATTAGAGTGGTTAAGATGAAAAATATAATATTTCTAATCTTTTTTTTTATAATTGTTATGCCGAATGTTAGTTCCTCAGCTTTTGAACAAACTACAAGTGGTAGTGCTCGAGCTTTAGGTATGGGGGAAGCTTTCACTGGTGTTGCCGAAGGAGGAGAAAATGCTTCTCTTAATCCAGCTAGTCTTGGCTTTTTTCAGGATAGAATCAATCTATCAGTCATGTATTCTCCTTTGTTTATTGGTCTGGATAATGGCTCTTTATATAGAGGTGCTTTTAATATAGCTTCATCATTAAGAAAAATAGGTGGTTTTGCTGTAAATGTACAGTATTTAGAAGTGGATACAAATGAAATAAATAAAATTTATCAGGAATATAGTGGTATTTTATCTTATGGAAAAAAATTAAATAAAAAATGGGCTATAGGTGGAAATATTAAGTATTACAACTGGGATGCAGCAGAATCAGAAGATCTTAATGGTTATAGGGAGCAGTTAGGAGCAAAAAATTTAAGTTTAGATATAGGATTTTTATATAGAATAATAAAAATGTTAACTGTTGGATTAGTTATTTCTGATTTTACTCGACCTGTTTTAAGCAGTGACAAGGCTGCAAAGGAGTATCAAGATAAATTACCTATTAAAGTTAAATTAGGATTTACATTTAATATAAAAAAAGTTCTTTTTGCATTAGATGGAGAATATATCAACAGAAAGATGAATTTTAAAATAGGAGCAGAGAGATGGTTTTTAAATAATAAATTAGGAGCAAGAACAGGATTTCAATTCTGGAATGCGATTTTAGGAATTAATTATACTATAGGTATGAGTTTTAGAGTAGAAGAAAGATTAACTATTTCTTATGCTTTTCTTTATCCCCTGGGTTCTATAGAAAGTACTGGTGGAACACATAGAATATCTTTAACATTTCGTAGGCTTGGGTTAAAATGATACTGCAAAAAATTTATTGGTAATAAAATAAGTAGGATACTGTTGCAAAAATAGCCAGTTGTAAAAACAGAGGTCTTAGCATTCAGCCACGTCAAAAGTGGTATTTTATAATTGCATATATATCAATATGTTATAAAACCCTCATTTCCAAAAATTTCTTGCAGGTTTTGACTTTCTTTTTATTTTTAGTATTTTGATATATCTTGAAGGAGATATATCAAAATGGAAGAAAAAAAGCTGCTTGGCTTAAATAATAACAGATTACCTAAGGTTCAAATAATAAAAGATATAAATGAAAAGAAAGTGCTTGTATCAGGAAAGCTCTACATGTGTTGGAAATTAGATGATCAATATGCTCAAAGAATAGCTATTGTATCATTATATAAATCTAAAATATGTACACAAGAAGAATTAGCAGATATATTTAGTATTCACATTAAATCGATTTATAATTACATTGCCAGTTTTGAACGAGGAGGGATGGAAGGACTCATAGGGTCTCGCAGAGGACCAAAGAGGAGTTGGAAATTAATATCAGAAGTGAAGGGCAAAATATTATATGAAGTACTACACAATAATATCAAAGAATATCAGGCTATTCAAAAAGAACTAAAATTAAAATGGCAATTAAAAATTAGTAAAGAAAGTATTAGACAAGTATTAGTAGAAAATGGTTTAGCTATGGAGTCAAACAATTCTTTTTCTTCTGAGGAACAATTGAATTTTTATGATGAGCCATCAACTGATCAATTAAATTTAAATTTGAATTATGGAAACACAATAGGCTCTGAAACTACAATGATAACAGGTCAAAGCAATAATAAATCTTCAGAATTTTATAATTGGCAGAACAGCTCACTAAAAGGGATGCGTCATTATTCATCAGCAGAACGTGAGTATTTGAATAAACTGGAGGTAGGAGAATATAACACCTATGGAGGAGGGATGCTCTTTTTAGCATTTTTAGAACACTATCAATTTTTAGAAATGATAAAGCACATAATAAACATTAAAACATATGAAGGTTATAGTTTGGAACAATTATGCTTATGTTTGTTTTATTTTGATTTATTTGGATTTCAAAGCATAGAGAATTTCAAAACAGTTTATAGTGATGAGTATGGATTGTTGCTGGGCAAATTAACCAGTCCATCAATTTATACTTTAAGGAGATTTTTACACAAGATAAGGAAATTAAATAAAGCGGAAGAACTGATAGAAGAATTTGGGAAAGGGTATTTAAAGAGTGGTTTAGTAAAATGGGGAGTATTATATATTGATTCTCATTTTCTGCCTTATTATGGCTTTCTGGTGATAAGTATGGGCTGGTATACAGTGAGAAATAAGGCATTAAAGGGGAGTTATAATTTTATAGCAAATGATGAAGAATTTAATCCATTAATATTTTTGATAAGACCATCCAGTGAAGACTTGCTTGAGAAAATACCAGAAATTATCAACAAGAGTAAAAAGATAGCCAAAGAAGTAGGGATTGATAGTAAAAACTTAACAGTGATATTTGACAGGGAAGGATATTGTGCGGAATTATTCAGGAAGTTGGATGGAGAAGAAGGATTGGATGGAGCCTTAAGAGAAGGAGAAGAAAAAGTAAAATTCATTACGTGGGCAAAATATGCAGACAAATGGGTGAATGATTTTGATGAGAATAAATTTACAGAGGAAGTAATTGTAGAATATAAAATACGAAAGAAAAAGACGATTTATTATTTTGATACAAAACGGAGTATGAGCAAATATGGGAAGATTCGGGCGATAGTAATAGCCAATGGACCAGAAGAAAGAAGAATGGCGATATATATAGTATTCAAGAAAAATATTTTGGATTATTTTTTAAATTATACTTCTGCTAAATTATCATAGAAACCAAAAAGAGTAAGAACCTCATTTCTTATATTTTTAAAATAAATAAGAGCTTCATTGACTTTTTCCTTTAGAAAATCAAAAGTAGGAAAATAATGAAGGTGAATTTCTTTTTGTTTAATCTTTTTCCACAGTTTTTCTATAGGATTATAATCAGGTGAATAAGATGGAAGCTGATAAACAGTAATACGGTCTGAATGTGTTTCAAAAAACTTTTTTACTGCTTTGCTTATATGATATTTTGCCCCATCTTGTATAAGGATAATATGTTTTTTAGTTTTCTTTAATACTTCCTTTAAAAATATTATATACGATTCTGAATTTAACCTATCTTCTTGTCCTTTATAAAAGAAACGTCCTGTAAAATAATCTATTAGACCCAGTACTTTATATCCTTTTCGTATGCCAGAAGTTTTTACAACAGGCTGAACTCCTCTTTTAGCCCATGTATAAGTTAATGATCCCCATTGTGGAAAAGATGCTTCATCACCAAAGAGAACATAAGAATTCTTTTGTTTTGCCATCTTAAGTATTTCCGGCCATTTTTTTTCTAACCATTCTTTACGTTTTTCAACATCTTTATGGTCAGCTACAAACTTTGCCTTTTGATATGTAAACCCCATATTTTTTAGAAGCTGAGCTATATAATTTACTGAATAAAACACACTAAACTTTTCATCAATAAGAGTTTGTATCATGGGACTTCTCCAACAGGCACCTGGGAATCCTGCCTTTACTGGTCCTTCAGTAATAAGCTTATTTAACTCTTTTCTTTGTGATTTAGTTAATTTGGATGGTCTTCCCTGCTTTTTTTTAGATATTAAACCTTCTGCCCCTTTTAATAAAAAAAGTTTAATCCATAAACGGATAGATTCTTCTGAAATTTTTAATATCAAACTTATTGCAGAATAAGTGTTTCCACAGGTAACTGCAAAGATTGCCATAACTCTTTTCACAGTAGCAATATCTCCTCTCTTTCTTGCCGATTGATAAATGCTTTCTAATTTTTTTTTGGTTTTTGTTTTTAAAATAATATGTATGTTTTTCATAGTCCCTCCCGTTTATACAATATTTTAACCTGTATATCAAATTTGATTCATAATTGTTGATTTTACAATTCTTGCATCAAATTATATTTACAAAATTATTTTTTTTAGTTGTTGATTACTCGTGGTCTTCTGGTTAAATTATCTTTTTTTAAATTTTCGTAATTAATCTGAGAAAATTTTTCTATGATAGATTTCAATTTTTTATAATTCTGACTCATCTTTTTTGCTTGTTTGACTGACTTTGGTGGTAGATAAAAAAGTTTTGTTTTTCCATTTCTTGTTATTGAGAGATAGAATTTGATATGCTTTTTTCCCTTGTTGCAAGTACAATTTTTCCCACATTTTAATCGGTATTTCACAACAGAACCGATTAAAAAATCACGTATTAACTGCTGAATAACATTGTCATTAATCTTTTTTTTTACTGCCATATTTTTTACCTCCTATTATATGGTATGTTTTTAAATACACCATATAATAATGAAAAAAAATAATTTGTCAAGAATAAATTTTTTCAATAATAAAAATTACCCCAAATTTCTTTTCTTAAACTCTATAGTAATGATTGGAAAAGTGATGCTGGGGAACTAATTAAATTGATAAGTAAGCGGTGGGGACAAGAGAATTTAATAAAGAGTTTAAAATTAAGACATTTATTAGATTATTTTCCTGGATATATTTTTGAAGAGTTAATAGAGCAGCCATTAGTAGATAATCCTGCTGTTAATGAATTAAAGAAGAAAAAAGGTCATCTGGTAAGTCAACTACATAAAATAGAATTAAGCTTAGCAGAAAAAATTATTGATTCAAAAAAAGATGAGAGAAGTCTGAAAGAATTAAAAAAAGAAGAGATAGAAATATTTTCAGAAATTGTTAGTCTTAAATCACAGATCACATTAATTGATATAGAAATTTCTAAATTGCCAGAGGAAATTAGTTTTGATTTTGCTCAGAAAGGAGTTAAGATGTTAGAGATGGATTATGAAAAGAAAATATTTTTAGATTGCATAAAAGTATTCGTATATCATATGGAGAAAAAGATGTGTGAGATTTTGTATAAATATTATGATAAGAAAAAAGAGTTATTACCAGCTTTATCAATGATAGTAAGAAGAGGAGCCTATGTAAAATTAATAGAAGGCAAATTATATATAAAATTGAGAAGATTTACAAATCCAGAAATAAATTATGCTGCAAAACATTTATGCAAGGAATTAAATAAATTGAATCCTAAAACATTAGATAAATATCATTTACCTGTACATTATGATGTGGCATAGAAGGGGTTAAATGGGCGAAAATGGAAAGAAATTTTTGGAAAACTGACAAAAACGTGGCTGAATGCTAAGACCTCTGAAAAAACAACTTGACTTTTTATTTTTTATTGTTATATTTTAGTTACACGGGTAATCATTAAAATTTAATTTATTTTATAAAAACAAAAAGGTAATTTTTTATTTATAGCTTACCCGAGTAATCTTTGATGGGTCATTCATTAAATAATGGTAATTTACATATATATTATCTTAATAAAAAAGGAGGTGATAAATTAAAGATTTGCAACTGATAAACAAATAATTTGTTTATCTTTAAAAATTAATTTTAAAAAGGAGGGAATGAATGAAAAAGTTTAGTATGTTTATTGTATGCTTAATAATTACTTTTTTATTAAGCACAGGCTCAGTTTTTGCTTTTACTGATGAATTTTCTGTGCCCCTTACTGTTACTGTTTTTGATGCTGATTTTGTGAGTATAACTAATACTGGGCCAACATCTATTTCTGTAGTGGTTATAAAACAGCAGACAAATTATCTTGTAAAAGGTAGTGACAAACTTTCTGTTCAAAATAATGGTACCATGCCAGTTGATTTTCAACTGAAAGCTGAAGAAACAGTAGGTAGTGATTTAAGTATCTTTACAAATTCAAGTGCAGATCCTGGAACTGATGAAGTTAAGCTTTTTGGTGTATTTACTCACTTTGAAACAAATTTTAATGCTACAAGGTTAGATGATGGTAATGATACAATTCCAACAGTGTATGGTAGAACCGCAACTGATGATATTTTTGGTGATACAGATGATCCTATTGAGACTCATGGTCATAACTTTTTGGATGGAGAATTGGTTTTGAGAATAGCTATTTTTCCTGGTGATATTAGCACTTCAGGAAGTAAGCTATTGGCTGATATTTATATGAAGGCTATAGCAAGTCCGTAAAGTAACAGAAATTAGTACAAGCCAAGGGTTCTGGCACTATTTTAAAAGGTTTCAGTTCCCTTGGTTTAAAAATGGGGAAAAGAAAAAGTGAAGAAAATAATTTTTCTAATTTTATTATTATTTATTTGGGCTATTTCTTTATGGTCAGGAAGTATTTCTACAAGTTTTGTAGAAGTTTTAATTCAAAATTTACAACCAGGTAAAAGTCATGGTTTAGAAAAAATAGCAAAGTATCCTTATAAATTAAAAAATAAAAGTAATAAGAAAATTAAGGTACGTGTACGAGCTGTATATAGTGGTAAGAGATATTTACGTAAAAAGTTTAATCATATTCCTGATATTAACTGGGTAGAAATAAATCCTGAAATATTAGAAATAGAACCTGGGGAAGAAGGGGTTGCAGATATTATTATTAATATACCTGATAAAGAACAATGTTATAATAAAAGATATCAAGTCAATATATTAGCAGAAACAGTTAATATTGATAAAAATAGAAAAGCATTTCGTATAGGTTTGGCTCTGGAGAGTTTTTTGCTTTTTACTACTTTAAAAAAAGGATTTACAATCAAACATAGCCCAAAGCCAATTAATTTAAATTATGAGCTTGTACCAGGACATTTAAATATAACTAATATTCAAATTAAAAATACTCATAAATTAATTAAAAATGATTATGAATTAAAAGTGATTAATTCTGATACTAATGATATTAACTTAAATGTTGAAGTTTTAAAAGTTTCTAATACATTAGCTCAGCTACGAAGGGGTTATGAAGATATACATAAATTATCTATGATAAAATTACAAACAAGAACTATCTTCTTAAAAAAAGGGGAACAAGGAATAATTAAATTTCAATTTCATATCTATGATAAAGAGATTTTTAAAAATAAAAAATACCAGTTTGTTTTAAATATATATAATAGCAAGGATAATAAAGCAAGTGGAAAATATTGTAAAGTTTATCTGGATTTATAAAGATAAATAGGGAATTATAAATTTAATGAAAAAGATAATATGTTTTATTTTTTTTCTATTATTAGGTCTGCTCTGGTATAATACAATATTTTGTTTAATTATTAAACCTGGGATAATAGAATTAGCTATTTTGCCTGGTCAGGTAACTAATGGTTTTTATACTATTCAAAATAATACCTCTCAGAGTATTACTGTTCAAATAAAACCAGAAACATATTATGGGGAAAATGTAAACAAATGGCTTAAAATCAAACCTATCTCTTTCACTTTACAAGCCAATGAAAAGAAGGATGTGGCATATAAGGTAAATATGCCAGATGATTTTAAAGATGAAAACTGTGCTGTTGTTTATTTTACCAAATCATCTTTAAAAACAAATAGTAAAAACTCAAGTAGTATTAATACAAGATTAGGATGTTATTTTTATATAAGTGCTAAAGGCAATGAATTTATTTCCTTAGAGATGTCTTCTTTTAAAGTTCAATATAAAAAGAAGAAAATGAATTTATTATTAACACTTAAAAATAATAGTAATGTACATTTACGCTGTAAATATGATTTGGAAATTTATAATCAAAATGGAAAAGAGATTTATTTAAAAGAAAAAGCACAATTACCCATATTAATCCCAGGCAGAGAGAGAAATATGACCATCCCCTTAAAAACAAATAATCCGTTTTTATCAGGAAAATATTATATTGCTATTCATCTTTATTATGGCAACAAAGAGCCATTAAAAAACAAACAAAATGCTTTAACTTTTATTGAGGTAAAAGAATGAAAAGAGTATT
>CBDVEP010000037.1:0-21354 GCA_965373035.1 uncultured bacterium | reverse complement strand
CCATGGGGACTGGTATAAAAATTTTATATTTGACCCAAAAATAAATTTAAAATATTAAACAAATTAAAATTAAAATTTTTGATACCTGACCCCTTATTTGATTTCTTTATATCTTTTAAAAGCAAGTGTCACACATTTCAGGACTGATTTTGAGGATATGGTTGCACCTGTTATAGCTGTAATATTATCAAAATTTACCTGCTCTTCTTTTAGCTTTTTAAACTGGGATAAAAAATATGGCTCTTTTTCACCTCTACGAACTTCCTGTATTTTCGTCCCCAAACCAGGTGTCTCTGTATGTGAAGAAATAACAATTCCAGTAATACTGCCATTTAAATCAATACCAACATTACATTTAATAGGCCCTCCGTATCCTTTAGCCTGTGTTTTAAAAATATAGCCTATTAATTTTTTTTTCTCATTATCACTGTATATTAAATAATAATCTTTTTGCAGCTGAAAACTCTTAACCTCAGGCATAATAATCTTAATAGCCTGCTGCTCCTTTAATAGCTCATTTTTTATAATTTTTGGCTGTGTAATACTGTAAACCAGGGATAAAACAAATCCTGATAAAGCTGTTATTAAAAAAAGAATAAAGATTAATTTAAATGGGTTTAGTTACTTTCTTTTAATAATTCACCATCAATATTAAAAATTTTATAAAAAAACAGTGCAATAGCTCTATAAATTTTATATAGAAGTCTGATGAACCAATGCATGTTTTTTATTTTAAGCAACTCGGTTTTCATACTGATTCCTCTTTCCATCTCATGCTGGGTAAAATCTTTTCGTATTATATTTTCCTCAAGTTCAATATTTAATCTTTCTAATTTATCAGATACATTGATTACCTTTACTTCAATGGTTTTCCATTTTAATTTTCTGGCTGCCATCAATCTTCTATATCCTGCTAATAATTCATACTTTGAATTAATAGCAATTGGATTAATGAGACCATGTTTTTTTAAACTATTTATTAATGAGTCCATATTTCCCTGGTCTTTTCTAATACGTTTTTTTAATTTTATTTTATTTAATGCAACTTCCATAGAAAATTATTATAGTGTTTTCATTATTATAGTCAAATAAAATTTTCAGAAGAATGGGGACGGTTCTTCTGCATTCTTCTGTGACCCCTTAAAAAAATCAAGTATTGTCATACCATATTTTCTTGAATCTATCTTTATAAACTTTCCTGTTTTATCTTCTATTTTTTCCTTATAATG
Source organism: uncultured bacterium (assembly GCA_965373035.1). GTDB lineage: Bacteria > Spirochaetota > JAHITG01 > JAHITG01 > JAHITG01 > CBDVEP01. The sequence continues at coordinate 20,125 of CBDVEP010000037.1, read as the reverse complement.
ATGTTCAGCAATAATTATTGTATTCTTATTATATAAATTTATCTTTGAAATCTCTTCTAATGTTCTGGAAACAAGATTTTCCTTATAAGGCGGGTCTAAAAAAATAAAATCAAAGCAATATTTATCCTTTAGAAAAGAAAGGGCATTTTTAAAATGATTACAAATAACATAATATCGGCTTTCATTCAATCCCAGTTGTTGACAATTTTTTTTTATTATTTCACAATGATAAATTTTTTTTTCAACAAAAACAACTTTATCAGCAAAATTGCTTAACAACTCAATACCCACTCCTCCGCTGCCGGCAAATAATTCCAAAATCAGCTTTCCTTTAACTTCACTTCCTAAAATATCTATAATAACTTTTTTAATAAATCCTGTTGTCATACGTATTTGATGTTTATTTTTTGGAATAAACAAATTACGATGTTTAAATTCTCCTGTAATAACTTTCATTTTAAACTTTCTCGAATAGATTTTTTTTCAATATTGCTTTTGCTTTGGTTATTCTTTTTCTTATTGCACTTTCTGTTATTTTAAAAATTTTTGCTATTTCTTTGATGTGAATTTTACCAATTGCAAATAATGTAAAAGGTGCCCCTAATTTTTCCGGTAATTTCTGAATTTCTTTATGTAAATCCTCAGCAATTTTTGCTTCATAAATTATATTTACATAATCCGGATTAAAACTAACTTTTTTAATTAATTTATATTCTTTAAAAAATTTGTGAGCCCGCATCTCTGTTGTTTTAAAATTTCTTACTACATTTAATGCAATTTTATAAATCCATGTAGAAAATTGAAATTTAGGATTGTATCTATCCAAATTTGAATAAATTTTTAAGAAAGTCTGCTGAAATAAATCCATACAATCATCAATATTATCAATAGAATTATGGATAAATTTAAAAACCATTTTATAGTATCTATAATAAATTTCTCTAAAAGACTGATCAGCTGCATACTCAGATTCTTGTTCATTTGCAAGAATTATTTCTATTAATTGTTCATCCCTTTTATCTTTATATAGCATTTTTTCTATATTATTAATAAAAAATCATATTTCCATCTTTTTAATCAAAAATAACTTTATGGGAACATCGATTTACTATATAATGTTGTTCCCATACAGGGCATTAATACCTTGAAAAACCACATTTAAATAAAAAATAAGAGGTTTTTCAAGATGCCCTTATATAATAAAAATCGGTAGTCTTTATAAAATCTTTATGGTCTCTGATGCTCAATTATATGTACAATGATATTATTGATTAAAATTTTAAAAAATTTGTTATAATCACACTATTTCATATATATAATAGTGCTTTATGAAGATTCATTATAAAGGTTTTAAAGCAGTTAAATCATTAATAGCTAACTTATATATCCTCCCTTTCATGGTTGTTATATAAATTAAATTATTTTTTATAATAGGTGCACTCACGATTTTATCCTGCAATTTTATTTTCCTGTTTATTATCCCGTTCTTTTTATCTATCACATATACATTCCCCTGCTTAGTCGGTACTACTATTATTTCCCCTGCTATTTCAAATGGTGCCTCAATTTTTTCCTGTAAATCTAATTCCCAATTTATTTCTCCTTTTAAATTCATTGAATATATCATACCTTCTGATGTACTGATAAAAAAATCTCTCTCTTTGACTACTGGTTTAGATAAAATTCTACCTCTTAATTTTCTTTTCCATTTTATTTCCCCTTTGTTAATTTCAATAGCATAAAAAATTCCTTTATTATTTCCAATATACAGCATATCCTTATAAATCAGTGGAGATGAGATAACCATTCTACTTTTTGTATCTATTTCCCATTCAATATCTGAATTTAACCAGTTAATACAATAAATTGTTCCATTTTCACTTCCAAAATATATCTTTTCTCCTTTAATTGCTGGCTTGCAATATATCCCACTCCATATTTTCTTTTGCCAGATTGTTTTTTCTTTATTATCAGGGTCCAGCATCATTATTTTTCCTAATGTTGTTGCTAAAAATAATTTATTATTTTTTATCACAGGAACTGAGTACATCATTTCGCCTACTTGCTTTTTTTTAATAATAGCAGGGTTTATCATATCAACTCTGTATAATACACCTTTACTGTCAACTATATAATATTTATCTTTATATACTGTTCCTTTATTTAAAAAAGAACTCCCTACCTTTTTTCTCCAGTTTAATTTTCCTTTTTCTGAAATAGATAAAATATTGCCATTTTCTGTTCCAAAATATAAATTCCCTTTATACAAAACAGGTGTAGCCCAAACAGGACTTTTTGCATTATATTTCCAGTTTATTATTGAACTCGCCATTTGATATTCAACAGCCATATTTTTCTGGATTTTACTTATTATTTTTTTATTAACGACTTTTCCCTCTTTAGCAACCTGATTAATAATGCCTTTTATTTTTTTATCCCCTTGTTTATTCACAAAAATAGACTCACCATTGCTAATAACATTTTCTCTGTTAATTATAGATCTTAATTTCTTTTTATAAATGTTTTTTTCATATTCAAATATTTCAAACTTTTCACTTCCTTTAATACTTCTTTTTATTCTAACTTTACCTTTTAATACCTTTATACATGTTCCTGATTTATCTGCAATTATATTAAATTTTGTCCCTATATGCCGTAATTCCAATTCATCTGTTAATACAAGAAGACCTAAATTCTTATCTATTATGCTATAAGCATAGTTTCCTTTACTTACATAAAATTCATACATTTCATGTTTTAAGAATCTTTTTGATTTCCTTATTTCTATCTGACTATTACCATTCAATTTAATTGTTAAATATTTTCCAAACTGAATTAATATATTACTGTCACATCCACTCTGCAGAATCCATCCCTGCTTAATTTTTTCTCCCTGATCCAATTTCCTCCATTTGCCTTCAACACTGGCTACTGATAAAAATCCTCTTTTTTCTATAATGCTTATAGGGATATGGGATGAATGAAAATAACTTATTCCAAGGATAAAAAGAATCATACAAACTAAAGCATATCTTATAAACAATTTATATATATTCAGCTTGATAACTTTCTTTTTTCTTTTCTCTCGTATGGGTCTTAACCCATCATGTATCTTCTTATAAAAATAATCAGATATCTCTATTTTAGTATTATCCAACATATTAATTATTTGATCTATATTCTTCATCCAAGCCTCGCTTTCTAATTATAAAATCCATAAACTGGATTTCACATTTTCATTTTACCTTCTATATATATTATACTACGCTCATTAAAAAAGTGGAAAAAAAATTAAAATAATTGTAGGGACAAGTCATATAACTTTACTTATAGCTTTCAAACACTTTTACTATTGCTTCAACTATTTTATCCATTAATTCAAACATATCAGCACCCACTTCTCCTGTTACTCTAATCACAGCTATATCTGCTTTTGTTTCTAAATCCCATATCTCTGTTTTAATCTGTAATTTTCTATTAGTTTCTTTAAAACTTCCTTTTATTACTATATTTGCCTTTAAGTCCTTACTAATAGTCTGCAGGGTTTGTTTAGCATACATTTTATTTCTTTTTATTTTTAATTTGTCAAGAAAATCCTTTAACACATTTTTTTTAATAACTTTTATAAACTTCTTATTATTTAAACTCGAATTAATTGAGTCTGGTATTGCTCCTTTTAAAAATTCCCATTTGTTTGAACCTCCTGCATTTTGATAATTCAGTACTACAACTACTATGTTATCTATCTTTTTACCTTTACCTTCAACTTTCTTCTTAAGCATTTTAATAGTAACAGTCATTTGCTCCTTTTTATCCTGTATAATAATTCCTTGATTTTTTATTTTCTGCTTTTCCCTTGCTTCTTTAATTTTGTTTTTTAAATCCTGATTTTCAGGTTTTATCTTTAATGCTTTTTCCCATTCTATTCCTGCTTTTCCATATCCTTCTTTTATAAATGCATCTAATCCTTCAAAATAATATTCTTTATATTTTTCTTCTTTTGCCTGTTTTTCTTTTTCTCTCTCTTTTTCCTCTTTTGAAACAGGCAAAAACATAAAACATAATTGCACAAAATGTCCTGTTCCATCTTTTAAAAGAGACAGGCTGTAATCAAATTTAATCCCGGTTTTTCCTAATAATTTTGTCCTCAGCAAATCATCTTTACCTATACCCAATCCAATGGCTATCTTATCTGAATATCTGCCTGATATATAATACCCGCTTCTTAAATATAATAATTCATTATAACAAAGCTCCAATCCTGTTGATACATAATGCCTGTTATATTTTGTCACAAAACTGTATGTGGTTCCTATTTTTGTTTCAATCTCAGCGATTTTTAAAAATTTATAAACAAATCCTGCATGTACTTTCATTGGATACACTGTACTATCTTTATCAAATTTTGCTTTTAGTAAATTTACATCCTGTATGCCAAGTCCAACATTAAAATTCTCACATTGTTCTATATTAATCCCTTTTAAGTTAAAGGACATCAGCCCTGAAACACCAGCCCCTATCCAGTTTCCATTGTATCCATTTAAATCAAGATTTAAATATTTTACATTCATACCTAACTGTATATTCTTTTTCATTTTCCTGCCATAACCTATATTCACTAAAACATCTTTATACTTTAAATCCCCCAATAAATTTCCACATTTATCATGATTTTCAGCATCATTTAAAGATACAAAATTTACTGTTCCGCCTATTACTCCCATATCACCAAGATTATGTGCATATCCTGCTCTCATTATATTTAAAAGGTCAATCCATTTTATATACCCCATACCTAATGTCTGTCCATCAAGTTCAGCAATAGAAGCAGGAAAAATATCAATATTATTAAAATCACCTCTTTCAACAAGCAGGGATTCTCCTGTTCCATACAACCTGCTGTTATAATGTGTAAAATCCAGTAATACAGATGAGTAACCATTTGTTAAGCAGCATAACATTATGACTATTATAATTATCTTTTTCATTTGCTTTTTAAGTCCTTTATGACTTGATGTATTTAACAACATATTCGACCTTTATGGCTTTATAATTGCTTTTTATTTTACTATCATTAACAAAGCTTTTTTATCTTTTATTCTTAATAAATACAGCCCTGCTGGTAAAAATCGTAATTCTTTTGTATTATATGCATAAACTCCAGTAGAAAAATCTACTCCTTTTATCTCTTTTACAATATCCCCTCTTATTGTGCATATTGTTATATCTACATTACTTATTTTTTCCTTATATAAAAAAGTTACTTTATCATCCTGATTCACATTAACCACAGTAGGATACACAGCAATATCCTTTTGCATGCCCTGTAAAACCACATATTCAGCTTCCTGTGTCTGACTTGTATTATTACTTATATCTTTTGCATAATAACTAAGTTTATATTCATACCCAGCAGAAAGAATCATTTCAAGAACACCTGTATCAGAAAGCTCCTGATATACAATACCATTACGAAAAACAGTCACTGTTATTACAGCAGTAGAATCTATCTCATTTTTCGATGCATCTTTATATGCTGTAAGACACAGTTCTAAATCACCAATGTACTGACCTGGGCTTTTATCAGGAAAAACAACCAATGCAGTATATCCAGCCCCAAGAGGAAACTCTTTCCATCCCATATCAGGTGCTGTGCCTTTATGTCCGTCTGTAATACCCGGTATATTAGTCCCTGTGTCAACACATGGACTGTCTGCTGATGTTATTTCAAATGATGAGACAATGTCAATCATTGGATTATTAGTAATATTACCACTTCCCCAGATTAAAGTGCCATTGGTTGGACCTGCGAAGTTTCCGTAAATATCATTATATGCAACATGAACAGAACCTGCAGATAAGTTAGCAATACCATAATCGCCTGCTCCATTTCCATTTGACAAAATTATGTTATTATACATAACACCACTTGAATCTCCTGTCCATAACACCCCATTTGAACTGATACTTCCAAATATAGTATTATTAATTATATCTATATCTAAATTATGCCATGTTAACCAAATCCCATTCTGTTCATTATTATAAATTAAATTTCTGTATATTCTATTATTTGTCCCCTGCTGAATCCGAATCCCTATATTTTGACTATGCCCATATATGTTATTAGAAAAAATTGAATTATAATTCCCCTGAAATATGGAAATCCCATTTATTGAGTTGGAAAAAATATTATTATGACTAATATAATTTGATTTAGAAAAAATGCCTATAGATATACCATTGGTACAATAATAAATTTCATTATAATATACATGATTATACTTACCATTAATAGCTACTCCACAATCCTGATTCAAGCCAAAAATACAATTAGATGATATATGGTTATGTGTTGATATATTAGAATAGATACTAACACCGCCATTATTTGAATATATTATATTTTTATTGATTATATTTGAAGATGAACCTGCATTCATAATTATAGCAGCACTATTATTTATATGATTATATATGCAATTCGACTTTATAGTATTGTTATCAGCAGACCAAAGGTCAATACCATTTTTCATATTTCCGTATATATGATTAGATAGGATAAAGTTATTATTACCATCAGTAATTCTTATACCATGACTTTTATTTGAATAAATAGTGTTTTTTACAATATAATTGTTTGTATTATTAATATAAATTCCATAATTAGTAGCTTTTGTTATTTTAAATCCTTTAATACGAATATAACTTTTCCAATTCAAATCAAAGCAATAATTATTTCCTGTTCCATCCACTATTGCTTGACCTTGATTGAGTGCTTTAAATGTTATAAGATTTTCATGGGTCCCATTACTTTGTATAACAACTTTTTCATTATATACACCATTTGAAACTGTAACAACACTACCTGCTCCAACGTTTGATGCAGCATATCCTATGGTTTCCCATGCTGTTTGCCAATTTGTTCCAGCAGATACATTGCTTCCATTTGTACTGACATAATAATTATCGCCATATAATGTACTGCTTATGTATAATAAAACAGATATTATTATAATGTAAGTATAATTTAAAATTGATTTTATATTTTTTTTATTGCATTTTTTCATATATATTTTATAGTATAAAAACAAATAAGCTTGTCAATAAAAAATAGTTAGTTATCATCGAATTTTGTAGGGCGGGGATTTATTCCCCGCCAAAAAAGGCGGTATATAAAATACCGCCCTACTATAAGGTGATAACTGAACGATTACCTTAGTAGGGACAGGTTTAAAACCTGTCCCTACTTTATGTTAACTATCGAATCACTAATAACTTAACGAATTTACTTTCTCCCTGTGGATTTGTTATATGACAGATATAAACACCACTCGCTAAGGACTTGCTATTATTATTTTTTCCATCCCATTTGTATATCCCATCTCCATCCTTTTCCTGCAAGGTTACAATTAACTCTCCAAGTATTGTATGTACTTTAATTGTGGCTTTCTCTGTTAAATTGGCAAAGATAATATAATCACTTCCTCCAGGTGAATTTGGTTTAAATGGATTTGGTCCTACAATAAGATTATCAAGATTATTAAAATTTTTATTTTCTGTTTCAAGAGGATCAAGTGGATTTGAATTTGTTGATGCAGGATACAAGTTAAATCGCCAGACATCCGCACCATTGGAATATTCAAGGAGACTATAACCATCATCAGTAAAATTTATAGTTCCTCCAATATTCGGCAGGTTAAATAATTTTGTCCATGTATCACCACAATTGGTGCTTACATATATTCCTGCCTGTGGAATGCGAAAAGTATCACCCCATTGTGATGTAATAAAGACAACTCGGTCAGGATTAAGAGGATCCGCAACTACTTTGGAACAAGGCAACTGCCAGGTCCAGTCCTCATAGATCCGTGATGACGGAATTAAAGGTGAAAGATTAGAAATGGCAAATGACTTAGTCCAGGTTTCCCCTCCATCTCTGCTTTTAACAATGCCACGGTGACCTGAAACAAATAATGTCTGATTACCTGGCTTTCCTGCTATAGTTGCTCCTCCAAAAATAGTACCTATGTTATAACCGCTTGTAGATAGCAAAGTGGTATTGATCCAACTATTCCCGGCATTAGTGCTTTTATAAACCAAACCAGTACTACTTACTGAAAGGTATAGCACTTGATTGTTATCTGGATCAATAGCCAATCCTTGAGCACTGTAGAAAAGAGGTTCTGTGGGAAGACCAGTATTTTTGGCAACCCATTCTGCTCCCTTATTCTCAGATTTAAATACTCCAAAACCATTGAAAACTGCATACAATGTATGATTGGCTGTATAATTTGGATCCAGTAGTATCTGAGAGCAGGCGCCGTCAATGGATGAATTACCATGTGGAATTGTTGGAAGACCATTCTCCAGACGCGTCCATGTTACACCATCGTCTATGCTTTTAAATAAACCACCTGGACCATTATCATGGCCATAATTACAACCAAAATAAATCGTAGGAGGATTAGTATTGACTACCTCTATAGTTGTCCCATGCTCCCATTTTTCACCTTTATTTATAATAATATCTGCCTGCATAGACACCCATGTTTTGCCACCATCAATACTTTTCATCAGGGCAGTATCCCAGCCGGCAACATATATTCTTTGTCCATGGTTCAGTGAAACAATGGTTTTCCCAAAACTATGGTTCCCAGTAGTTGTAATAAGCCCTTGATAAATTATTTTCCAATTAGCTGAACCAGTTGAAAGATTATATGTATATCTTTTTAACCCCCAGTCATCGGCTCCATAAACGATATCCGGATTTTGATGATTTATTGCTAAATCTGTTGCAAAACCTTTAGACCAGCGACCAAACGCATAGGGAGTAACCGCAGGATCTTTGTACGTATAATTCTCATCCACAGTTGCCTCTGTTTCTAGCAAAAGAAATCTCTGCCAGGTCTGTCCTCCATCAAGCGTTTCATATAAATTACAATGTGACCAATTATACGGTTCGACGCCATCTACATTTTTTCGTGTTCCAAAAGCTGCAAGAAGCCTGTTTGGATTCATGGGATCCATAGTCAAAGCTCCATCATTATCGTTGTGATCAGACATATAATTACCATTATAAGGATTAAGTTCGATATAGCCATCATAAGGCTCCCCAATACCATCATTAGTTCCATTTACTGCAAACCAGTTAGTTCCACCATTGGTAGATTTATAAATCCCATGGGTTCGCGTACGTACATAAAAAGTAGATGAAGTATGATTACTTGAATCAATACACATATCATAGAGATCATAATCAAGATACTTGTCTGGGGCTCCCCCATTAGTCCGTGCATCAGGAACTGGTTCCAGCGGCAGACCATTAGTCATCTGCGTCCAGGCAATACCACCATTTATACTTTTGTAAAAGCCAGTAGCACCTGAAGCGTAAAATTTTGAAGCAGAATAAGGGTCCTGTATTAGTGTTCTAACCGGCCCTGGAAAATAAGAAAGAGTACCAGCACTACTGCTTACCTGCTGTTCCAGTATGCTCCATGATGCGCCTGCATCAATACTCTTGTAAATATGGCATATATGATAACTAATATCGTTTGCATTGTCTTTCCCTTCTTCTCCTGCCACATAAATTGTACTGGTATTTGATAAATCAATTACCAGTGTATGACGTTTTCTACGGGCATTTTTCAAACTAGTAATTATAGGTTTACTGGGAGTTGCTTCATACTCGACAAGTGATGTCAGGAGTTGCCATGTTTGTCCACCATCAATACTTTTTTCAACAGTACGGCAGGACTGTACATACACAGTATCCGGATGGACAGGATCAATCGCAATATCATAAATCCCCTGTCCATGAAAGGTACGTGACAAATATGTCCATGTTTCTCCACTGTCAACACTTTTAAATATGCCTCCCATGTCATTTGCTGAATAAAGAATATTGGCATCATAAGGATGATAGACGACTCTTGACATCCATCCACCACCACCCAAACCAATGAATTCGCCATCGCTGTTACTATCATCTAAACAAAAAACCTGAGCAGACGCCATTATCAGGAATAACAATAATATAGCAATATTCTGTATAATGATTCGTTTTTTCAATATTAATAGTAATTTTAATTTTTTTATCATTTCTCTTCCTTCTTATTTTATAATTCATTCCTTACTTAAATCTAAATATTAATCCTACTCTATGAGTCACACCAAATACTCCATAAGGAACATAAGCATAATCTATCATGGCTTCATTTCCCTTAAATGGCAGTCTTATCCCACATCCTACAGTGTAATCTGTCAGCTCATTCTTTACCTGATAACCTGCACGAATAAATACTATCTCATAAAATCCATATTCTAATCCTGTATTAATTCTATAATCTCCATCCATTGGTTTTAACAAATCAACTAATATCAGTCCTGTATGCATTTTTAATTTTAATACATTATAACCTACTCCTGCTTTTATCATCTGGGGCAGGTCATAGCTTTCTTTTACAAATTTAACCTTTCCTCCAAAATTCTGTACTGCTGCGCCGATACTAAGTCTTTTATTTAATAATTTTACAATACATCCTACATCAAAACCAGTACTTACTGCTTTTTCTTCTTCCATAAATTGAACAACTGCTTTTACATTCACTCCTAAAGAAAATATATCTCCTATTGTTCTACTGAAACATAAATAATAAGCTGTATCATTAGCACTTGTGTTATTCCCTGTATCTATCAATCCGCCGCTGCTGTCCTGATTTACAATGGGAAAATCGCCATAAAACATACCATTAAATCCAAGACCTAATGTCCCGATTTTCTCAATTGGAATACCAAAAAAAGCAGAACTGTAATTCATATCCTGAATCCATCTTGAATAATTAATACCAATTTCCAGGCTCTGCAAATAACCAATTCCTGCCGGGTTATAAAACATTGATTCAATTGTTCCACTTAAAGAAGTAACAGCATTTCCAAGTCCTGGGCCTCTGCCGCCAGGGATAATCTTTAAAAACTGTGCAGAGCTGGCACCTGCATTCTCATCAACTGCATAGCCCATTCCTGTTAAAAATAAAATTGCAATTAAAACAACTAAGCTCTTCACAATTCGCATATAAAGACCTCCTATGGAAATTTAAATTTAACCACTTATTAAACCCATATTCTAATTTAACCCTGTATTTAGTATTTTTATTTCCTCTCTATATTATTATATTACGCTTATCAAAAAAGTGGAAAAAAAAATTAAAAAAAATTTGTTATTATTTTGCGATTATTTTTTTAAATGAAAAGTAATCTTAAAATTAAAAACAGGTTTCTAAAATATCATTTATTATGTATTATGTTTATTATGTTAATAATAGTTTAAAACATTTGAAAGAATACAAACTAATACGAAAAGTTTATTTGCAGAATAAATTTTATTATAAAATAAATAGCATTACAGTCAATGTTTCATTAAAATAACTGCTACTTTTTATTTCTTAATTTTCTTATTTCTTTATATTTATATATTGAAAATGACCTTTGGGGACAAAATAAAATGCAGAATTTTTAAAAAATTTAAATATTTTAAAAAAATGGCATCTGTTATTAAAAATCAATTGACTTTAAAAAATAATAATTTATAGTATTGAAAAACAAGTGGAGGGTATTTAATTGAAAATTACCATTATTATGGGGTCAGATAAAGATTTAGAATTTTCTAAAAAAATCTCTGACTTTATCAAACAATTTAATATTCCTGTCCAGTTAAGAATTGCTTCAGCTCATAAAACTCCGTTGAAGGTTATTAAAATATTAGAAGAAAATAAAAACAATGTCTATATCACTGTTGCAGGGAAAAGTAATGCCTTAAGTGCTTTTGCTGATGCTAATACAACTGATCCGGTCATAGCCTGCCCTGTACTGAAAAATGACAAGCATGATACTGATATCTTCTCCAGTCTAAGTATGCCTTCCGGGGTAGCACCAATGGTTGTTTTAAATCCTGAAAACGCTGGTCTGGCTGCTTTAAAAATACTGGCTCTTAATAATAAAAAATTACAAAAACAAATTGATAATTTTCAAAAAAGCCATAAAATAAAAATTGAAAAAAAGGATAAAGAGGTATTTAATGGGTAGTGTAAAAGATTTACAGATTATTGAAGAACCCTCCATGCAGAAAAGGGGAAGAGGCAGATTTATATTTTCCGATAGATTTTCTGTTTTTGACTGGGGAGAAATGCCGGATAAAATTAAAGATAAAGGAAAAGCTTTAGCACTTTTAAGTGCTTATTTTCTGGAAAAGTTAAATATGCAGGGTATTAAAACACATTATATTGGAATTAACCAGAATAATGAAATAAAAAAATTAAATGATTTAGAAAACCCTTCAAACTCAATAGAAGTATCACTTGTACGGGTTATTAAACCAGTTTTGCAAAATGATATTTATGACTATTCTGTTTATAAAAATGAAAAATTTAACTTTCTTATTCCTTTTGAAATCATTTATCGCAATAGATTACCAGAGAACAGCAGTATTTTTAAACGATTAAAAAAAGGAGACATAACTCTGGAATATTTTGAATTAAAAGAATTCCCACAGCCTGATCAGGTACTTGAAAATCCTATTTATGATATTTCTACAAAACTGGAAATAGATGATAGATATATTACATGGGATAAAGCTAAACAAATGGCAAATTTAAGTGAAGAGGAAATTGAAAAGATAAAAGAAGTCACAAAACAAGTTAATAATCTTATAACCACTGAAATGGACAATATTGGTCTTGTTAATGAAGATGGAAAGATAGAATTAGCTTTTGATGAGAATAGAGAATTAATGATTGTTGATACGCTTGGCACTCTGGATGAATGCCGTTTTAAATATAATAATTATCCTATAAGCAAAGAAATGGCTCGTAAGTATTATAGAAAAACTAAATGGTTCCAAAAAGTTGAAAAAGCTAAACAAACAGACAGGTTTAAATGGAAAGAAATAGTAGGCGAAGAACCAGAACTATTACCAGAGGAGTTTAAAAATCTCTTTTCAGACATGTACAAAAGTGTTGCTAATCAAATTATAAAAAAAGAATTCTTCCCTGATGTTTCTGATTTAAATACAATCATCAAGGGTATGGAAAAATATATTAATTAAGGGGTCAGGTCGGGGCATTTGACCCCAATCAATTAAGGAGCAAAGTAAGTGAAAAAAGTCCAGGTGATTTTATTGGATTTTGGTGGGCAATATACTCATCTGATTGCCAGAAGAGTAAGAGAAACTGGAGTATATTGTGAAGTCATCCCCTTTAATACATCTATTGAGCACATTAAAAAAATAAACCCTAAATGTATTATACTCTCAGGCGGGCCATCATCAGTTTATACAAAAGACGCTCCTAAAATTGATAAAAAAATATATTTTCTCAGCATACCTATTCTTGGAATATGTTATGGAATGCAGATTACTTCTCTCTTACTTAAAGGAGAAACTAAAAAACATGAAAGAGGAGAATATGGACTGCGTTGTTTAACAATTAATAAAAAAAGCCTTTTATTATCTGATATTAAAAATCAAACTAAAATATGGATGAGCCATAAGGATATAGTTACAAAAGTACCTGAAGGATTTAAAATAACTTCATCAACACAAACCATACCAGCTGCTTCCATGGAAATGGAAAAGGAAAATGGGCATATCTTTGGAGTACAATTTCATCCTGAAGTAACTCATACTGAACAGGGAAAAATTTTATTTAAAAATTTTATTTTTAAAATTGCCGGCTGTATAAGGGATTGGAATCCTAAAAAAATATTAAAACAAATCAATCAGGAAATAAAAGAAAAAACACAAAATAAAAATGTAATATGCGCAGTAAGCGGCGGTGTTGATTCTACTATTATGGCTACTCTGCTTTATCAGATCATTGGAAAACGATTAAAACCAATTTTTATTAATAATGGTGTGCTGCGGAAAAATGAAGAAAAAGAAGTATTGTACAATCTAAAAACGCTGTTAAAAACTCCTGTTAAATATATTGATGCTTCTAATTTTTTTTTAAAACAATTAGGCAGTACTGTTGATCCTGAAAAAAAAAGAAAAATCATCGGCAAAGTATTTGTAGATATTTTTTTTAAACATATTAAAAAGGATGATCTACTGGCGCAGGGAACATTGTATCCTGATGTTATTGAAAGTGTTTCTGTAGTTGGTCCTTCTGCTACTATTAAAACTCATCATAATCGTGTAAAAGAAATTCTAAAACTTATAAAAGAGAACCGTGTTATTGAACCATTTAAATTTCTTTTTAAAGATGAAGTAAGATTAATTGGAAAGCAGATGGGAATACATAATGAAATTATCTGGCGCATGCCTTTCCCAGGTCCAGGTCTTGCAATCAGAATCATAGGTGCTGTTACAAAAAAACGATTATCTATTTTAAGAGACGCTGATTACATTATTCAACAGGAAATAAAAAAAAATATGGATATAAAAAAAGTCTGGCAGGCATTTGGAATCCTTCTCCCTGTAAAATCAGTTGGTGTTATGGGAGATTCCAGAACATACCAGAATGTCATTGCTATACGAATTGTTAAAAGTATAGATGGCATGACAGCAGACTGGGTTAATGTTCCTCATCCGATAATGCAAAATATTTCAAACAGGATTATTAATGAAGTAGATGGAATAAACAGGGTTGTTTATGATATCTCATCAAAGCCTCCAGCTACAATTGAATGGGAGTAAATTTATTTTAAAATATTAAATTGACTTTTAATTTATATGATATTTAAAACACAAATTTTAAAAAAGTCTTATAACATTGAACTTACACAAATTTTAAAAAAAGCACTGAAAGAAGATATTCCTTTTAAGGATATAACATCTGAAATATTAATTCCAGACGCATCTACTGCCTATGCTGAAATTATTGCAAAGCAAAATGGAATTTTATGTGGTGTTGATATTGTAAAAAAGTGTTTTAAATTAATTAATAAAAGCATAACAGTACAAATTAAAAAAAATGACGGGAATAAAATCAGTAAAGGCAATCTTATTTTAACACTTAAAGGAAAAACTAAATATATTCTAAAGGCAGAAAGAACTGCACTGAATTTTCTTCAGCATCTTTCCGGTATTGCCACTTATACGAATAAAATGGTCAATATTGTAAAAAAATATAATGTTAACATCCTGGATACAAGAAAAACTATTCCGGGCTTGCGTTATCTTTCTAAATATGCTGTTGTTGTGGGTGGAGGAAAGACACATCGCTTACATCTTTCTGATGAAGTATTAATTAAAGAAAATCACATTACAATAAATGATAATATTAAAAAGACTCTTGATAAGTTTAAAAAAAAATATAAAAAAAATTATGAAATAGAAGTTGAAAATCTTAAAGAACTAAAAGCTGTATTAGAATATAATGCCCCCTATATTCTTCTTGATAATTTTAATGTTTTAGATATAAAGAAAGCTGTCCAATTAAATAATAGAAAGGCAAAGCTTGAAGTTTCCGGAGGCATTGATCTAAAGAATATAAAAAAAATAGCTTCTACTGGAGTTGACTTTATTTCTGTTGGCTCTATTACACACAGTGCCCCGGCCTTAGACTTTTCTTTGATATTAAAAAAAACATTTACTTAAGTTTATTCATTAATCCGCCTGCATTAATAATCTCCTGCATAAAAGGAGGGAAAGGCTTTGTTTTAATATCTTCTCCTGAAGTAATATTCTTTATAATCCCCTCATTAAAATCTATTTCTAACTCATCACCTTCTTTTACTTTTTCTGCTATCCCTTTAATCTCAATAATGGGTAAGCCTATATTTATAGCATTCCTGAAAAAAATCCTGGCAAAAGAATCTGATACAACAGCAGAAATTCCTGCTGCCTTAATAGCAAGCGGGGCATGCTCTCTGGATGAGCCTGAACCAAAATTAATCCCCCCAACAATAATGTCACCTTTTGAATACTTTTTAAGAAATTCCGGGTCTGCATCTTCCATACAATGTAAAGCAAGCTCATCCGGATCAGATGTATTTAAATATCTTGCAGGAATTATTTCATCTGTATTAATATTATCACCAAATTTCCATACTTTCCCTTTTGTTTTTTCCATATCTTTCTCCTGTTTAAATAAATTATGTGAATGTTATATTATTTAAAAACAAATTCAAGTAAACCATTTATCCCTTATGAGATTTTTTAAAACTCTGTAGAATTTCATCAATGGATTTTTCTTTAAACTCAATAGGAGAAGGGGGCATAGGCATCCATATCATATAGAACCTTTTATCTATCCACATCTTTGAAAAAATTTGACCATACTTTAATTCTAATGTCAGCAATTCCGGCCATGCACCTTTATAAAGTAAATCCTTAACTAAAGACACATTTCCATCTTTATTATTGGGATCCATTGCTGTTAGTAATTTTGCTGCAACCTCACTTCCAATATGAGTAATATTAAAAGAGCCGGAAATATCACCTGGGTTTTCAAAATTAGCTAATTTTTTAAAATCAATTCCCTTAGCATAAAGTCGGATATTTGCAAAAATTTTAGTATCCTCATCTTCTTCAATTTTTATGAATCTTAATTTTCCAATATCAATATCTGATACTTCGATATTTAATTTACATCTTATAGTCTCAGGCTCCATATTACCCATATCAAAAAAGGAATTATTTATAGTGATCGAGCCATCAAGTAATTCCATATATCCCTTCCGTAAACTTAAATAATTATTATTATATTCTATATCCATAGCAAAATTATTAATCTCTATGTCACCAATTTTTATCTTTTTAAAAGTAAAGTTATCCGGCTGTTTCATATAATCACGATTTAAAGGATAATTTAATAATTCAATATCACTTTTTACTGATTTTGAAGCTAACAATTTTCTATCAATTTTTTTCTTACTTATAATATGCCTGAAAGGAAAATAACCATGGACTTTATCTATAATAATATCTTTCATATAAAATGATAATTTATTAAATAATACTTTACCATTAATTAAAAAACTATCACTACTTGTTCTCCTGTGGATAGTGGAAACTAAATTTAAACTACCATTAATTTTTCCTTCTTTTAAAAAATGTATCTCATTTGTTGGGTGAACATTTAACCTGGCAATAAGATCTATATCCATCTTTGGTTTTGTTATAACTTTTCCTGCAATATTAAAATCTAAATTAATGTTTGGAATTAAAAAATTAAACTTTTTTATTTTTATACTGTTTTTATCAGCTGCTACTTTACTGGTTAATTCAATTTTATTTAAAAATTCTACATAATTGATCTCATAATTTTTTATATTTGTATTAAATGTTATAACTTTATTTTTTATATCTGAAATAGAAAACTCATAATTAATAATATTATTTTGATTGACATTAACAGTTTTAAGCCGTGAATAAAGATTGTTAATTTCAAATCCACTATTTTTATTATCTAATAACAACCTGTCATTCGTTGTGACGATATTTACTGTTAATTTTTTATCTTTAAAAACAATTCTTCCTGTTGAATTTATTATTCCATTAACAGATTGAAAAGGAATATTATATGCCAGATTTTCCGGTAATTTGTCAATAATATTTTGAGTAATAATTTTAAATTTATTAATAAATCCTGTAAAGACATTATTTTCATATTTTCCATTAAATGAAAAATCTATAAAATCACTTATATATATATTTAAAAAATTAATATCCAGATTCCTTTTTTTACTATTAAACTTTTGTTTTGAAGTTATAACAACAGGGATTTTTTTTGAATAATAATACTGATTGCTGAATTTAGTAACTAATTTGAAATCATCTATATTCATTTGAAAATCATTCAAATAATTATCTTTACTATAATTTTTAAATTTATTAATAATATTCAATTTCCCATAAACTGATTTATTAAATTTATTAATCTTTAAATCAGTAAGACGAATTTCACCATTTAATCTGTTATTATTAAAAACTGCTTTAACTAATAAATCTCCATTATTTATTTTACAATTATCAATAAATAAATCTGCGATTTTTATACCACCCTCAGATTTAATAAAAACAGAAGAGTTTAAATTAAAATTCTTAATCTTAAAGAAGCTGGCAGTTATAGATTTTATATTTAAATTAACATTTCCTAATAAATTTTTTTTCAGGTCAAGTTTTAAACCTGCTGAAAAATTCAAATCATTTAAATATAGCTCATTATCAGGCAGTGAAAAATTAATGTTCTTCAGCTTAAAATGTCCTATAAGGGAAGGAAACTTTTTGGCCTCTTTTGTAAATAAAAAATTAGATGTTGTAAAAATACCTTTAATATTAAGATTTTTTTGATTTAAAAAAAGTTTTAATAAATTTTGAAATTCCCTCAAGTCCAATGAATTATCCTGCATTGCAATCATAACTTCAGGAGCGGAATCAAATTTTACAATTTTTCCATGAAGATTTATTAAATAATTTTTATTCACAGTAACTAAAAATTTATTAATCATAAATTGTGAATCTTTAATAATTAAATCTGAATCAAAAAAAAGATGAATATCCGGTATAGTAAAAAATTTTTTATTAAATTCCACTAATTGATTTTTTAAATCATAATTTATTGTGATTTTTCCCTGCTCTCTATTTTTAATATTAAAATCAAGATTTAAATTTAAAGGAAGAACTACTTTAACAGCTTGATTGTTAAAAACAATATTTTTTTTCCCTGTATTAAAAAATTTAACCTGCAATGTTTCAATACCACTGATTGAGGTTTCATCAAGTTTGACTTTTGCAAACAAATTAATTCCTGATAATTTTAAATAAAAATTTTTAATAAACTCCAATGAAAAATTGCTTATTGTGAATTTCTTTAAATCAATATCTATTTTCAGGGGAGAAAATTTTTTAAGGAACTTTTTTTTCTTTTTTTTTGGTTTAATATAGCCCGAAAAATTCCACTTTTTTAATTTGTCATTATATTCTAAAAAAATATAAGGATGGTCAATATTAATTTCATTAACTTTAACTTTAAATAGAAATAAATAATAAAGATTATATTTTATCCTGATTCTGTTAATTTTTATAAAGATTTTCCTGCTGCTATAAGATGGATTATACAATATTAAATTTACTAATTCAATACCTCTGAATAAACTTATATCTTTTATCTCTATCTTTACTTCTTTATTAAAAGAACTTTTAAATATATGGATTACCTGGTTCTGGACAAATTGTGGGGTAATAAAAATTTTATGTAAAATGGAAATAGATAGGATAAAAATGAAAAAAACCAGCAGGAATACAAGAATTATTTTCTTGATAACCTTGGAATATTTTTTCATGTAAATATCTTTTTAAAAATATATTGCTGGATAATGTTAATAATCTCTTCAGTAGGTTGAATAAACTTACTTCCCACTTCTTTTCCATGTGTCCGTGTCACCTTGCAATCAGCGGTAATCATTTTATTATCCAGCGGGAATGTAATCACAATCGTATCCCCTTTTAATAAAACAACATTAGAATAAAAAGAAACACCCCCGGTTGATAAACTATTAATGAGACATCTCTCTACTATTTTATTTGCAGAATCCATATATACATAAGAGCCTTTTATCTCAACAGGAATCCTTGGGTTTCTCCTTTTCTGCTCTCCTTCAGTATATTTTCCAGTAAAAGTTAATTTTTTATTTATGGGTTGGTCAAAATTATTCATCTTTCCTCATAATTATTTATTATCTTCAACTTTTACTTGACAGATTTTTAATTCCTTATAAGTTTTTAATAATTCCTGTCTTCCTAATTCCATTGTATGCTCCCATGCCTTTAAAATTTTTCCTAAAAACATTCTTTCAATATCAGAAAATTCCTGTACATTTTGCAGGGCATTTTTTTCTTTTAACTTCTCAATTAATTCCTGTCTTGAAAACTCAGACACCTTTTCCCATGCACCTAAGCTTTCTTTAACATGTATCAACTCTTTTCTGCTTAATTCATTTAAACTTTCATGAGCTTTGATATTTTCATAAGCATCCATTAACTCTGTCCTACTAAATTCACCAACCTTTTCAAATGCCCCTATTATTTTTTCATATTCATTAACCTGTTGATTCAACATTCCTACTCTAAAAAACATTTCTATTAAATAAGAAAGCTCCAGAAATGAATGAGGTTCAGCCAAAT